>JBCCCR010000009.1 GCA_039033415.1 Pseudomonadota bacterium
ATAGGCTCTATAGAACCGGGCTATTTTTGTGGTCGGCGTCGCCTTCCGACCCTTTTTAGCGCCGCTTGATGATGACTCTGTCGCGCCGTCTGCGTCGCCGGTGCGTCAGATTGTACTCGACCACCTTACGGACTATCTTTAGTGCTCACCGAAGTTTACGTTCACCAAGGGAAAGGGGAAAACACCATGCCGTACGATACCGTTCATTCGCTAGACGAGTTCATGAACGGCCTGAAACGCCGTAATCCGGGAGAGCACGAGTTTCATCAGGCCGTCTATGAAGTCGCCCAGTCGATTCTTCCGTTTATTAAAGACAAGCCGCAGTATCGGGACAATCAGATCCTGGAGCGCCTGTCGGAGCCGGATCGGATTATTTCCTTCCGGGTTTGCTGGCAGGACGACGAGGGCCAGGTTCGGGTCAACCGCGGTTACCGGGTGCAGCACTGCAATGCGATCGGCCCGTATAAGGGCGGAATCCGCTTTCACCACAACGTGACGCAAAGCATTCTGAAGTTCCTGGCGTTTGAACAGACCTTTAAGAATAGTTTGACCGGCCTACCCATGGGGGGTGGCAAGGGCGGCTCAGACTTCAACCCGAAAGGTAAGTCCGACGCCGAGGTGATGCGATTCTGCCAGTCGTTTATGACTGAGCTGCGGCGTCATATCGGTCCTTACACCGATGTTCCGGCCGGAGACATCGGCGTCGGCGCTCGCGAAATCAGCTACATGTTTGGTCAATATCTCCGGCTGCAAAACGAGTTTACCGGCGTTCTAACAGGCAAAGGCTTGGCATTCGGTGGCAGCTTGATCCGAACGGAGGCCACCGGCTACGGCGCGGTGTATTTCATGGAGGACATGCTGGCGCATCAAAACGACGGTTTTGAGGGTAAGACCTGCCTGGTCTCAGGTTCAGGCAACGTGGCGCAGTTTACGGTCGAGAAAATCAACCATCTGGGCGGCAAGGTGGTGACGTTGTCTGACTCGGGTGGTTTTATACACGACCCCGAGGGTATCAACGAAGAAAAACTCGAATTCGTCAAAGACCTCAAGAACAACCGGCGTGGACGCATCTCCGATTACACGGAGAAGTACGGCGGAACCTATCACGAGGGCACCCGACCCTGGTCTGTACCGTGCGACCTGGCTTTCCCCTGTGCCACCCAAAATGAAATTGGCGCGGACGATGCCAAGGCCCTGATCAGCAACGGCTGTAAAGGGGTCGCTGAGGGTGCGAACATGCCGTCCGATCAGGCGGCGATCGACCAGTATCTCGAAGCCCATCTGATGTATGGACCGAGTAAGGCCGCCAACGCCGGCGGTGTTGCGGTGTCCGGGCTGGAGATGACTCAGAACAGCATGCGCCTGTCCTGGACCCGCGAAGAGCTGGACACGCGGCTTCGGGAGATCATGCTGGGGATTCACGGCCAGTGCGTGGAATACGGCCAAAAAGAGGGCTGGGTCAACTATCTGGAGGGCGCCAACATCGCCGGCTTCGTGAAGGTGGCTGACGCCATGCTGGCCTACGGAGTGGTCTAAGGCTGCCTCTACGATCACACTCAATGACGAACGGTCATTGACGAAAGCAGCCAGCCGAATGCGGTTTAGCTCGGTTGGTGCGCTGCTGAGGGGCCGGCAGGCCACCATACAGCGCTGCGTCGCCCGACGTCTTTTTGCGACGGCACTCTGGGCGACATTGAGTTTGGCGGTCTGTGTCGCACCTGCGGCACAGACCGTTTTTTCGGGTTTGACCCCCGATCGGCTTTGGCAAATGGTGCGAGCCGGCGAGCCCGCGGTCTCCCCGGACGGAAAGTGGGTCGCCTTTACGGTCACGGCCTACGCCGAAAACGCCGATTTACCCAGCATCGATATCTGGCTGGTGGACAGCGCTGGCAAAGATGAGCCTCGCCAGCTAACCCGCAACGCCGGGGTCGACTTTGATCCGGCCTGGGCGCCGGACAGCCGCAGCATCGTTTACGCCGCGGTGACCGACGACAACCCCCACAGTCAGATCTTTTTGCTGAATCTCCGTGGCGGCGCGCCACAGCCTTTGACGGATCTACCAACCGCCGCGGTCCGCCCCCGCTTTGCCGGCAGCAGCGACACCGTCTTTTTTGAGGCCGCCAGCTATCCGGACACCGGTGCCGATTTTGAGACGGTCGGCCAGCGGGTTGCCGAAGCCGAAAGGCGGCGGCGCTTTGCGCGCGCAACAGACACTCGTGTCGTCGGCAGCGATGGGCGGGATCCGGAGCTTGTCCAGCATGTGTTTAGATTGGGGCTGGATACCGGCCTGATCATCGACCTGATGCCAACCGTGGCGGCGACGGGCACGGTTGTGCCCTTCGAGTGGGACCTTTCCCCAAGTGGCCGATTTCTTGCCTACACGGCCAATAGCTCACCGCCTCCGTATGTGTCCCGGAACTCAGACGTCTTTCTGCTCGACCTGGAGTCGGGCGAGACCAGAAACCTGACCGCAGCCAATCCCGGCAGCGATACCAAACCCGTTTTCTCGCGCGCGGGCGATGCCCTGCTCTTTGGGCAGCGTCGCCGCCCGGATGCGCTGGATGAGTTTCGCGCGCTGCTGCACCACGACCTGCGCAGCGGGCGAAACACCGCGTTGACCGATCCTGGCCGCCTCTCGCCCGAGCAGTGGTTGACCTCGGAGGATGGTCGACAGGTGTATTTTCTGGCCCAGGAACAGGGGCGCCGAAAGGTGTTCCGCGTAGGCGCAGCCGGCGGCAAGGCTCGCGCGTTGACCGACGAGGGTAGCTACAGCGGCCTGCATGCCGGCGCAGACAACGAGCTTTTTGCTCTGCACGAATCCCTGCTTGACCCTCCGGCGATTCAGCGCCTGGACGAAAACGGTCGGCATCCTCGGCAGCTGACCCGATTCAACGAAGCGTTTTTGCAAAACACCCGCCGTCCCGAGGTCGGCGAACAACGCTTCAGCAGCGTCGACGGAACCGAAATCCATGCGTTGGTGGTCCGGCCGCCGGGCTGGCGACCCTCAGTTCGCTGGCCGGCTGTGATCGCGCTGCATGGTGGTCCGCACAGCGCCTGGCTGGATGAATTCAACTGGCGCTGGAACCTGGCCTTGCTGGCAAGCCGAGGCTACCTGGTGGTGGCGCTGAACGTCCGCGGCTCAACCGGCTATGGCCAGGGGTTCGCGAGCGCCCTTAACGGCAGCCCGCTGGCTTTGCCAGCCGAGGACGTCCTGTCGGCCGCGTCGCAGCTGGCGGCTGAGCCCTACGTGGATCCGCAAAAGATCATGCTTGTCGGCGGATCCTACGGTGGGCTGCTCACGCTGTGGGCGGTGTCGCAAAGCAACCGTTTTGCCCGGGCCGTGGTCCACGCGCCGGTGGCCGAGCAACGAATGATTTATGGCAGCGACTACCCCTGGGGCCGGGAGGTAACCTGGGGACGCCCACCCTGGCGTCAGCCATCGACTGAGGGGGGGGCGGAGCTGACCGCCTCGCCGAGCGATCGGTTTCAAAACATCCGCACTCCGGTGCTTGCGCTACACGGTGAAGCCGACTCGCGGGTTTCCGCAACCCACAGCAGATTGCTGCACAACGTGCTCACAGACCTCGGCGTTCCGTCCCGGCTCGTCCTGTTTCCGGATGAGGGGCACAGCATCAGCCGCCCGAACGCCGCCAAAATCTGGTGGCAGGAGCTTTTTGCCTGGCTTCAGGCGGGTTCCGAGGGTGCATAAAGAGAGGGCGTTTTGAGTGTCACTAACACCAGACACACAGCCGTGTCGAATTTGCTTTCGGCAAGGGATTGATCTATAAAACTTAAGGTCCTTTGGAACTGGCTCAATACACCTGCATAGGGGCATGGTGATGAGCTCGCAACAGGTTTCACAGGGCACCGGCTTGTAGGGGAAGCACGCGCGTGAACAGGATGTCAGTTACAGGGGAGCGCCATGGCGGAAGTCTTTGATATTGCCGTGGTCGGTTCAGGCCCAGCGGGCCTGAGCGCAGCCGCCAGAGCAGCGGAGACCGGCGTCTCCCATGTGCTGCTCGAAACCGAGCTGCACCTATCCAACACGATCTACCGTTACCAGAAGGGCAAACACGTCATGGCCGAGCCTGACATTCTGCCCCTTCGCAGTCCGCTGGACTTTGTCGCCGGCCCCCGGGAAGCCGTCCTCGGTGCCTGGGACAAGGGCATCGCCCAGCACAAAACCAATGTTTACCACCAGAACGAAGTGATCGCGATCGAGAAGCAGGGCGATCAATTCAAGCTGACGGTCAAGGGCGGGGGTGAGATTCACGCCAAGAACGTGGTGCTTTCCATCGGCCTTCAGGGAAATTTCCGTAAACTCGGGACGCCGGGTGAGGACCTGCCCTTCGTTCAGTACACGCTGGATGATCCGGACGAATACGCTGACGAAACCATTATGGTGATCGGCGCCGGGGATGCGGCAATCGAGAACGCCGTGTCGCTGGCCAAACAAAACCGCGTGATTATTGTGAATCGTCGCGACGAATTTGCCCGAGCTAAAGACGCGAACGAGGCGGCCATCCTCAAGGCTATCGAAGACGGCAAGGTCGAAGTGTTTTACAACACGACGATCGAGCGTGTCGATGCCGTGGAGGGGGCCGAAAAGCCCGGCAAAATCATCCTGAATACGCCTGACGGCCAGGCGGAGGTTGAGCTGGATCGGATTATTGCGCGTCTCGGCGCCATTCCGCCCCGCCGGTTCGTCGAGAGCTGCGGCATCGTCTTTCCGAACGACGACCCCGTGTCGGTGCCGGAGATTACGCCGAAGTACCAATCCAACGTCGAGGGGCTCTACATTATCGGGGCGCTTGCTGGCTACCCGCTGATCAAGCAGGCCATGAATCAGGGCTACGAGGTTGTCGAGTTCATCAAGGGCAACGACGTTGAACCCGCTGATGAACCGCTTCTGCGCAGCAAGTTCCAGGACATGCCGGGATTTACGACGGTTCACGATGCGCTGGTCAAGGTGCAGAAAAACGTTCGTCTGCTGGCGCCGATCACCGAACTGCAGCTGCGGGAATTCATGCTGGATAGCGACGTCCGCACGCCCGTGCCTGGCGAAAAAGTCTTCTCGCTCAACGACTACACCAACACGTTCTTCAGCATCGTTGAAGGCCAGGTCAATATCGTGGTTGACGAGGAAACCGGCCGCACGATCAGTCTTGGTGCAGGCGAATTTTTCGGAGAGATGAGCCTCATCTCGGGTCGCCGTCGGTCAGCGACGGCCATCGCCGGCCAGGGGGCCGTGCTGATCGAGACGCCTCGGCGCACGATGAACAAGCTGATCAACTCGGTGGATGCCGTCAAGCGGGTGATCGACGAGGCTTTCATTATGCGGGTGATCCAGTCGCGCTTTGCGCCGGACACCCCCGCCGAAAAGCTGCAGGACATCGTGGCTGCGGCCACCATCCAAAACTTTCGCGCTGGCGACGTGCTTTTTGAGGAAGGAGAAAGCGGCGACTGTATTCATTTGGTACGGGTCGGTTCTTTGACCATTTCTCGAACCATCGGAGGGCGCGAAGTGGTGCTGTCGTACGTCCCCGCCGGTAACTATGTCGGGGAGATGGCGCTGCTGGGTGACAACACGCGTTCAGCCACGGCCAAAGCCGCCATCGCCACGGAAACGATTCAGCTCGACGGCGAAGCGTTCAAGCAGCTGCTGCTCCGTGAGCCGGAGCTTCGACTGAGGCTACAGGCTGAGTATCGACAGCGGGCCGCCGCCAACCTCAGCATGGAGGCGCAGCCGGAGGGTGGTGACGTCATCTCGTTTCTGGTTGCGCAGGGTGTGGGCGAAGCCACCGATATTCTGCTGATCGACGAGGCGTTGTGTGTTCGCTGCGATAACTGCGAGAAGGCCTGCGCGGAGACTCATAACGGCACCTCACGTTTAAATCGGGAGGCGGGCCCGACTTACGCCACGGTGCACGTGCCGACCTCCTGTCGCCACTGCGAGCATCCGCACTGTATGAAGGACTGCCCGCCCGACGCGATTCACCGGGCACCTAATGGTGAGGTTTTCATTGCCGACAACTGCATCGGGTGCGGCAACTGCCAGCGTAACTGTCCCTACGGCGTGATTCATATGTCAGCGCAGATGCCCAAGAAACCCGGGATTTTGCAGTGGCTGATGTTCGGCCGCGGGCCCGGGCCGGGCCAGGATCCCGCCGGAAAGAAAAAGGCAAAAGGAGAGAAAAAGGCCGTCAAATGCGATATGTGCAAAGGCATCAAGGGCGGGCCGGCCTGCGTTCGATCCTGCCCGACCGGAGCGGCGATTCGCATCAGCCCGGAAGAGCTGTCTTCTTATGCGCAGTCGCTGAGCTGACGGGACGCAGCTATGCATGATTCGTTTCTCACCTACCGCGGCTTTCGCTACCTCTCCTTTGCGGGCCTGCTGATGCTCGGCTCCGTGGTGGCTTATTTTTGGCACTCGCCGGTCACCGCTCCGAACGGCGGCACCTGGCTGGGTTACACGCTAGGGTCTATCGGCGCCGTCCTGATCATCTGGCTGACGCTGTTCGGCTACCGCAAGCGGACTTACAACAACCGTGTGGGCACGCTTCGAGGCTGGCTGTCAGCCCACGTTTATCTGGGTGGCTCGTTGATCATCATCGCCACGCTGCACACCGGCTTTCAGTTCGGCATGAACATCCACACGGTGGCCTACGTGCTGATGATGATTGTCGTGCTCAGCGGCTTTTTTGGCGTTTATGCCTATCTCCGCTATCCCACCCTGATGACGCGCAACCGTGCCAGCACCAGCCGCGAGTCGATGCTCGAGGAAATTGCCGAGCTGGACGAAGAGTGCATCAAGGTGGCGGATCGAATCGATTCCAAGGTGCACCAGATGGTCCTTCGCTCCATCGAGCGAACGCGACTCGGAGGCGGCGTTTTCTCGCAGCTGTTTGCGCACGATGGCGCAAAAGACGCGGTAGAGAAAACCAAAGAGATGCTGGACAAGGTCAAAGAAACGAACGAGCGACCCCAGACCGCGGAAATGCCCACCATGTTTGCGATGGTGGATTTTCTATCGGGGGCCGGCGGGCAGGAGTCTGAGAAGCTCAGGCAGCTCCTAGATCTACTGAGCCGCAAGAAATCTCTGGCCTCGAAGGTGGCCAAGGACGTGCAGCAGCAGGCGATGATGGATATCTGGCTTTACTTCCATGTGCCCATCACATTTGCCTTACTCGGTGCGCTGACCGCGCACATCGTTTCGGTGTTTTTCTATTGGTAAGAGAAGATAGTTTATGCGTTGGCTGATCCGAACCATCACCCGTAAGGCCAAGGGCACCATCGCTCACAGCGATGAATCGGTGACGGCTGACTCGCTCAATCTTGGCCGTTCGCCAGGCCAGGATGTGTTTCTTTCTGATCTCCGGGTGGCCCTCGAGCACGCGCGGATCGAGTCGCTGAAAGGCAACCGTTTTCGAATCGAATCGCTGATTTCAGCGGGCGTTCGGGTCGACGGCAAGCTGCAGCAGGCGGCCGGCGCCGGCGTTGGCTCACGGATCGAAATTGGTCATCACCTGATCCGCATCATCAAGCCGCCGGCAGGCTACGACGCTGCCATCGAAATCAGTGAATCGGAAGCCGCTAACGAACCCAACGTCTCCAAGTTCAGCGATCGCCCCTTCAGCCTTGGTAAAACCTGGCTCAGCAAGCGGGGCCCTGCCTGGGGCTTTTTTCTGCTGTTCCTGGGCGTCGGGCTGGCACTGCCGGTCGCCGGGTATTTTGTTCCCGGCCTGCAGGAGAAGCTCCGGGCAAGCCCCCTCCCCTCTGACAATCAGTGGGAGAGCGGCACCCTCCAGGCGGCGCATCACTTCTTTGGCGAAGACTGCTCTACCTGCCACACCGAAGCCTTTCGGATGGTAAAGGACGAAGCCTGCGTCGCGTGTCACGCGACCACAGCGGCGCACGCGGATCCGGAGTATTTCGCTCTGCCTGAGCTGGCCGAGGAGCGCTGCGCAAGCTGCCACAAAGATCACAACGGCCTTGACGGTCTCGTGCGGCAGGATCAGCGGTTATGCTCGGACTGCCACGCTGACCTTGATGCCACCAGCAACGGGCTCACAACGCTTGCCAACGCTGACGATTTCACCGCCAACCATCCGCAGTTCAAGGTGGAGCTGGCGGCCTGGGGCGCGGACGGCGAGTTTATGCCACGCCGGGAGTCGCTCAGCAGCGACCTGCTCAGCGAAGACTCCAACCTGAAATTTCCGCACGACGTTCACGTCGCCGCCGAGGGAATCAACGCCCCCGACGGCAAGCAGGTGCTGGACTGTGGCGACTGCCATCAGGCCGAGCCGGGGGGCGGCAAGATGCTGCCAGTGAAATACGAAACCATGTGCGCCGACTGTCACACGCTGGGTTTTGATGCGCAGGCCCCCGATCGGCAGGTCCCCCACGGCAAGGTTGCTGAGGTCCTGTTTATGCTCGAAGAGTACTACGCCAATCGCGCACTTGAAGGCGGTTATGAGGACGTCACGGCGCCGGCGGTGGTTCGCCAGCGGCGTCGAGTGGGCAGCATCCAGCGCCTGAGCCAGACCGAGCGGGCGGCTGCGCTCGCCTGGGCCCGCAGCAAGTCGCGCCGCGTTGGGGAAGATCTGTTTGAGGGCCAGGCCTGTTCGGTATGCCACCGGGTGACGCGAAGCGGCGAAGGCGACACGCTGGCCTGGCAGGTGAGTCCGGTTCGCGTTGCCGGCGTCTGGTTCCCGAAGGCTGAATTCACCCACGGCTCACACACCACCATGACCTGCGAAAGCTGTCATGACGCGAGGGAATCCGCTTTTAGTGACGACGTGCTGATTCCCGGGATCGACAACTGCCGTGCGTGCCACGGGGGTGAGGACAACAGCCGCAAAGTCGCGTCTACGTGTGTAAGCTGTCATAACTATCACATCTACGATGAAGTGATCATGGCGTCGGGAAACGCCGAGTAAAGAAAAGGGGAACAACATGTCGACCCAATGGACCAGCTGGACCAGATCGACAGGGATGGGGATCGCAGCCTTCTGCCTAACGCTGATGGCCGGCTGTGGCGGCGGCAGTACCAGCACGGAGCCTGGGACGGCCGAACCGCCTCCTGATACGACCCAAAACCAGGGTTGCGACGGCTCATGCGCCACCGCCAACTCGTTTTTATCCGAGACGCAGGTTCAGCAGATCATTGCGCAGGCCGTGGCTGAGGCGAACGCGCTCGGGTCCCCGGCGACCATAGCGGTTGTCGACCGACCCGGTAACGTGCTCGCCGTCTTCCAGATGACCGGCGCGCCCGCGGCCACCCGGATTTTTTCGGGCAAAGGCGCCATCGGCGGACTGGAGGAGATTGCGATCATCCCCAGCACGCTATCCGCCATTGCCAAAGCGGTCACCGGCGCCTACCTCTCTTCAGAGGGCAATGGCTTTACGACCCGCACCGCCAGCCAGATTGTCCAGGAGCACTTCAACCCGGGTGAAATCAACCAGCCGGGCGGTCCGCTGTTCGGGGTTCAGTTCAGCCAGCTGGCGTGCTCCGACTTCATGCAGCGCTTCGATGCGGGCGGCGCCACGCCGCCCGGGCCCAAACGTTCACCCCTCGGCCTTTCAGC
Source organism: Pseudomonadota bacterium (assembly GCA_039033415.1). NCBI lineage: Bacteria > Pseudomonadati > Pseudomonadota > Pseudomonadota bacterium. The sequence goes on from JBCCCR010000009.1 coordinate 9,588, forward strand.
TGATCCCGGAGGCATGCCGCTTTATATCGACGGCGTGCCCGTCGGCGGCATCGGCATCGAAAGCGACGGCAACTACACGGCAGATTTGTCGATCGCTGACTTTGATCGAGATCCGGACGAGCTGATCGCCGTCGCCGGCAGCTTCGGCTTTGCGCCGCCAGCCGATCGGCAGGCCGATCGGATTACCGTCGACGGCAAAACCTTCCGCTTTGCGGACGTCGGCCCGGCCGATCTCTCGACCGACCCGGCCTCAGCCGCCGGTTTTGGCTCCGTGAACGGGCCGCTTGGCGGTCTGGTCGCGGTTACTGGCTATACCAATGGCGACGTCATCCGCGGCACCGCATTTGGCCAACCGGAATCCGGCATTCGGCCGGATAACGCAGACTATCCGGGGCTCGATGCGTTTGTGCTGGTTGATGAAAACAACCAGAACCGTTTCCCGCCGAGAGCGGGCACGGACGGCGCCAACGGGATGACCGAAAACGAGGTCAGGATCCTCCTCCAGGAAGCGCTGAGAGTCGCCAACAGCGCGCGGGCCCAGATCCGACGTCCGGTGGGATCGCAGGCTCGCGTCAGCATCTCCATCGTCGACACGAACGGCGTGATTCTGGGCATCGCCCGGACTCGCGATGCGCCGATCTTCGGCCTGGACGTTTCGCTGCAGAAATCCCGTACCGCCAACTTTTTCTCCGGCGCGTTCGCCGGTGACGACCTTCGGGGTGCACCCGACGCCAACTACATCAACTCGAGTCTCGAAGTCACCGAATCGATTCCGATCGGTAGCTACGTCACCGCAGCTCAGGACTTCCTTGAGATGCCCACCGCGCTGGACGACGGCGCTTTTGCCTTTGCGGACCGCTCGGGCGGAAATCTGTCGCGCCCCTACTTTCCTGATGGCATTGTCGGCACCGAAAACGGCCCGTTCAGCAAACCCTTTCCGCTGTGGAGCCCCTTTAGCGTCGGACTGCAGCTCGATCTGGTCTACAACCAGGTGATCGGCCACGTGGCGTTTGTCGCTGGGGTCACCGGCACGGACGTCACCAACAACTGCACCACCATCGGTCGGCTGCCCAACGGCATTCAGATTTTCCCGGGCAGCGTGCCCGTGTATCGCGGCAATACGCTCATCGGCGGCATCGGCGTCTCGGGTGACGGCATCGATCAGGACGACATGATTTCGTTCCTCGGCCTGCACAACGCTGGTGAAATCCTCGGTACGATCAACAACGCGCCGCCGGAGATCCGGGCTGACAACCTGACGCCGAGAGGCGTCCGGCTCCGCTACATCCAGTGTCCGCAGTCGCCGTTCCTGGATAGCTCCGAAATCAATCCGTGCGAGGGTAAGTAATATGAACCAGCGCATCACGGCAATCGTATTCCTGCTGACCGTTATGACCAGCGGGTCATCCCAGGCGCTCAGCCTGACCGACGCGGCCGCCCTGCTCTCACAGTCGGTGAGCAGCGCGGACGAAGTGCTCCGCAAGCGGGCAGGCCGCCGGCGTCCCGGCAAAGAGCCGCCGGCGGAACAGGCGGAGCCGGAAATTGATCCGGCGCGCATCATGCCGGTGCCCGCCAAGACCACCGGGGAGTTCTACGCGCCGGTTCCGGATCGCTGGCGCATCATGGAATCTTTGGGCCAGCAGCAGAACTGGTGGGACCCCTACAACATCAACACCTATAAAGCGGACAAGCCGCTGTTTGACGACTGGTTCCTGAACATCCTGGCCATCTCCGATACGGTCATCGAGCCTCGCAGCATCCCCACGCCGGTGGGTCTGCAGTCAACCACCGACGCGGGCGCCATCGATATCTTCGGCGAAAACGATCAGCTGATCTTCGCGGAGAATCTGATTGTCGGCGCCGTCTACTACAAAGGAAACACGGTGTTTCGGCCGCCGGACTGGGAGTATCGACTCACCCTCGCCTTCCAGTACAACCGGGTTGAAGTCGACGAGCGGCGCTTCCTGTTTGTCGATCCGCGATTCCGTGAGGAAACCCGGGAAGATTTTCACGTGGGGGTTCAGGAGCTATTTGTCGATAAGCACCTGCGCAACGTGTCAACCCGCTACGACTTCGACAGCTTTCGCTTCGGCATCCAGCCGTTTTCCTCGGACTTCCGGGGCTTCCTGTTCCAGGACCTGCAGATGGGCGCACGCCTGTTCGGTAACCGGGACAACAACAAGTACCAGTACAACCTCGCCTGGTTCCGTCGGCTTGAGAAAGATCTGAACACCGGTCTCAACGACATCGAAGAAGGGCTGCGCGATGACGACGTGTTTATCGCCAACGTCTACGCGCAGGATTGGCCGGTTCTCGGTTTCTTCTCCCAGGCTACGGTGGTGCACAACCGCAACCGGGAAGATGAGTTCTTTTTTGACGAAAATGGGTTCATCGCCCGTCCGGCGTCGCTCGGCAACGAACGTCCCCGAAACTATGACGTGACCTACCTGGGTTTCAACGGCGACGGGCATTTCGGGCGTTACAACCTGACCGCGTCCGCCTACCTGGCGGTTGGTGACGTTGAGCCGGCCGTGTTTTCCGACCAGAAGGTCGACATCGAAGCCGCCTTTGTGGCGGCTGAGGCCGGCGCAGACTTCGACTGGGTTCGGCTGCGGCTCTCGGCTCTGTACGCCTCGGGTGACAATGACCCCTTCGACGACGAGGCCAACGGTTTCGACGCCATCTTCGAAAACCCCATTTTTGCCGGCGCGGATACGTCCTACTGGATCCGTCAGACCGTCCCGCTGGTTGGCGGCGGTATCGTCACGCTGTCCGGTCGTAACTCGATTCTTCCCTCGATGCGATCGTCTAAAGAGCTCGGGCAATCCAACTTCGAAAACCCTGGCCTGAAACTCATCGGTATCGGCGCGGATCTCGATCTGACGCCCCAGACTCGCCTGTCATTCAACGTCAACCAGATGTGGTTTGACGATACGTCGATTCTGGAGGTGGCGAGAAACCAGGGTCCGATCGACTCGGAGCTTGGACTCGACGTGTCCGCAGCGCTGATCTGGCGGCCGTTTATGTCGCAAAACGTGGTCGTCCGGCTGTCCGCCGCCGGCATGATTCCAGGAGAAGGTTTTGAGCAACTGTTTGGCGATGAAGATCATTACTCCGTACTTGCCAACATCATTTTGGCCTACTGAGCGAGGAAACCTATGAAATACCGTCATCCCCTCGCCCTTGCCGCGCTGCTGCTTCTGAGCTCCGGCGCCTTTGCCGCCGAAGGCGAAAAAGCCCGCGAAGTTCATAACGAGCGCGCACCGGCAGCCCCGGCTTTTCAAACCTGGGAACAAGCAGACGCCAAGAGCGCAGGCTGCGTCAGCTGTCACCTTCAAACCGACCGCAAGACCATGCACGCCTCGGAAGCGGTCGTGCTCGGCTGCACCGACTGTCACGGTGGTGACGCCAGCGTCGTCTGGAGTGGCCAGCCGGAAGAGCCGCTGTACTACGAGCCGATACATCGACACGAAACCGGCTATCCGGATGAGCATCATGGTGATGATCACGGCGGTGACCACAGCGGCGATCACGGCGGAGACCATGGTTCGGACCACGGCGGCGCCAAGGAAAGCCACGGCGGTGGCCATAGCGGCAGCTGGAAGCTCGGCAAGATGGGTTATGCCCACGACCGTCCGGTTTACGGCGAGCGCTATCAGTCGTACATCGATCGGTCGCACGTCCAGCCCAAATACCCGGACACCTTTGCCTACCCTTCCAGCACCAATCCGCGGTCGGCTTATGCGGTATTCAACAAAGAAGATCCCGAGTTTGTACGCTTCGTGAACCCGGGCGATCTGCGGATCGCTCGCGACGCCTGCGGCGCCTGCCACCTGCCGATCATTCAGGCGTCCGAGCGCAGCATCATGGCCACCGGCGCTATGCTGTACGGCGGCGCGTCTTATAACAACGGTATTCTGCCTTTCAAGCGGTACATCTTGGGTGAGAGTTTCACCCGTGACGGTAAGCCGGCGCTGATCAAGAACCCTGTCGAAGTGGACGAAAAGATGATGGCGCGCGGGATCCTGCCGACGTTGGCGCCTCTGCCGACGTGGCAGACGACCCCCATGGCCGACGTCTTCCGCGTCTTTGAGCGCGGCGGCCGGAACATCGTCAACCTGTTTCCGGAAACCGGGCTTCCCAACGCGCTCGGTCAGCTCCAGCGGCTGGAAGAACCGGGTCGGCCGGACTTCCGCCAGTCCAACCGCGGACCTGCTACCGGTAACCGTGTCGCGATCCCGGTACTTAACATCCATAAGACCCGCCTGAACGATCCCAACCTCTGGTTTATGGGCACCAACGACAATCCGGGCGATTTCCGCCATTCCGGCTGCAGTTCCTGTCACGTGGTGTACGCCAACGACCGGGAATGGAAGAGCTCCGGCATGTATGCCGAGTTTGGCCACCGTGGCCTGACACAAACGGTGGATCCGACAATTCCGAAAGACATCCCGGGTCACCCGCTGAAACATGAGTTCACCCGGGCTATTCCCACCAGCCAGTGCATGAACTGCCACATGCACCAGCCGAACATGTTCCTCAACACGTATCTGGGCAACACGATGTGGGACTACGAGTCCGACGCACCGTTCATGTGGCCCGAGGAGCAGCAGGATCATCCGCACCACATTAAGCGGACGCTCCTCGACCGCAACCCCGAGGAAGCGGTGATTCGAGGCAAATGGGCCGACATCGAGTTCCTGGAGCAGGTGTCGGAGATGAATCCCGATCTCAATGACACCCAGTTTGCCGACTACCACGGCCACGGATGGAACTTCCGCGGCATCTTCAAGCGCGACCGCGAGGGGAACCTGCTCGACGCAGAGGGTGCGCAGGTTGCCAACGACGATCCGAAGAAGTGGGATAAGGCGGTACACATGTCGTCCATCCACGCGGACGTTGGCATGCACTGCGTCGATTGCCACTTCGATCAGGACGGCCACAGCAACGGCCACATCGTTGGCGAGGTGATGGCGGGCGTCGAGATCAAGTGCATTGATTGTCACGGCACGCCCGATGAGTACGCCACGCTGCTAACCAGTGGCGCCATGGCCCCACCGGCTGGCAACAACCTGGCGCTTAAGCGCAACCCGGACGGCAAGCGCCGATTCGAGTGGCGGGGCGGCAAGCTGATCCAGCGCTCGCTGGTGAATCCTGGCCTTGAGTGGGAGGTGAACCAGCTCAAGGACAGCTCGACCCCGGGCCATCCCGAGTACAACGTGAAGTCTGCCCGGGCCAAGCTCATGTCCAAAGACACAGCCAGCATGGACTGGGGCCAGCACGTAGAGGAAGACGAGCGTGCTCACGGCTATGACAACATGTTGTGCTACACCTGCCACACGTCCTGGACCACCAGCTGCGGCGGCTGTCACCTGCCGATCCAGGCAAACTGGAAAGCCAAAGAGCATCATTTTGAAGGTGAGTTCAGCCGAAGCTACGCCACCTACAACCCGCAGGTGGCGCGCGATCAGATCTTCATGCTGGGCCGCCATGGCGAAATCAAGCACAACAAGATCGCCCCTGTCCGTTCGACCTCTGCCCTGATATTGTCATCGCGGAACGCGAACCGGGAGCTCATCTACATTCAGCAGCCTCCGATCGCCGCTTCGGGCTACAGCTCCCAGGCCATGGCGCCGCACTTCCCGCACACCACGCGCCTGACCGAAACCAAAACCTGCACCGATTGTCACCTGTCGAAGGAGAACGACAACAACGCGATCATGGCGCAGCTGCTGATGCACGGCACCAAGTTCATCGACCTGATGGGTTACAACGCCTGGCTGGGCACCGAGGGCCAGGTGGCCGCCGTTCGCGTGACCGAATGGGACGAGCCGCAGGCGGTGATCGGCAGCTACCTGCATCAATACGCCTATCCGAAGTGGTACGCCGAGCACGAGGACAACGGCCGAGAGCTCAAAGAGGCTTACAAGCACCGTTCTGGCCCGGTCGGTTGTATCCAGCTGCGGGGTGAGTACGTCTTCGTCTCCGAGGGCCCCAAAGGCACCCGCGTGTATGACGCCGCGTCCATTGCCAACAAAGGCATATCGCAGCGGCTCATCACGGCGCCGTTCTCTCCCCTGGGTCACAACACGCGGATCAAGAGCGAAAACGCCACGTGCGTGAAGATGGCGACCACCCAGCCGGTTCATCCAGCCCGCAACAGCGGCGAGCTGATGCGCGAAATCAACAAAGAACAACCCTTCCACCCGATTTACAACTACATGTTTATCACCGACTCGGTGGAAGGTTTGATTCTGAGTGACATCAACACGCTGCACGACCTGGAGCCACGAAACAACTTCCTGGAGCGCGCGCTGACCTGGAATCCGGGCGGCTTGCTCAACGGCGCTAAGCACATCTATATGGCCGGCTATTGGGTCTACATCACAGCGGACGCTGGCATTGTCGTGCTGAACCTCGATGACCCGATGAACCCGGAACACGTGACGACCATCGAGATCCCGGGCGTACGGTCAACGCACCTGCAGTTCCGTTATCTGTACGCCACCGCGGATGACGGTCTGCACGTCATCGACGTGACCCAACCCACCCGACCTGTCTGGCTCAAGGAAGCCCGGATACCGCTACGCGATGCCCATCACATGCATATCGCCAGAACGTACGCCTACGTGGCGGCCGGCAGCGAGGGATTGGCCATTGTGGATATTACTCAGGCTGATAAACCCCGGCTGCACGAGATGTACACCGCCAACGGCCAACTTAATGATGCCCGTGATGTTGTGGTGGCCACGACCAATGCGTCGCTCTATGCGTACGTAGCGGACGGTCGCAACGGCCTGAAAGTGGTTCACCTGACGGCACCCGACCGGCAGCCTAACTTCTACGGCTTCAGTCCGGAGCCCAAGCCAAACCTGATTGCCTGGCACCCGACGAAGCATCCGGCGACGGCGCTTTCACGCGCGCTGGAGCGCGATCGGGGCGTCGATGAGACCGGTGGACAGGTAGCGGTATTCGGCCGACTGGGCTCCCGCCCGTTCAACATGGAGGAGCAGCGGAAGCTCTACCTCGATCGGGACGGTAATCCGTGGTTTGTGACCGACGAGGCTGACGAACCGCAGCGCATGAGTGTGGCGCCCGACGCGAAGTCCGACGAAGACCGGACTCAACCCAATACGGCGGCCCACAACAGCAGCCGCAGTGTCGGGCCGGTCGGCGCTGGCGCACCCAACCGGTAATACGGCTGATCTTACGCTGGCTCACAGGCCCTAACTTGGCAGCCTGTGAGTCAGCGGCCTTCCCTTTCGTCGGCGACCATTCTTAGCAGCCGACTCGTCGGCCCTCTGTGCTAGGTCTTAGGCGGCGGAAAACCTCTCACAAACCGCATTTTTCATCACATCCTCCCTGTCTATTCGCCCCCAGATTCGTAAAATGGCCCTAAATGCCACCGATCGGAGCGCCTGATGTTGCACAAATTTTTGAAAAACGCCGCGAAAGTGGCGAACACCGGACTGCTGACCGCATTGCTGACAGCCAGCCTGACTGCCTGCAAGACCGTACCTGTTGACACCAACAAGGGTGAGCTGCTCACGTCGCCCGGCGTCCAGCGGTACTTCTCGGAGAACGAAAACATCGGGGAAATTGTGGTCAATGACGAAAGCGATATTCGCTGCGAGCGCCAGCGTAAGACCGGCACGCACATGATCGTCCGGGTATGCCGCACCAAGCTCGAGTGGAAGCAGCTGGCAGACCAGACCCGATATCAACAGGAGCGGCGTCTGATCGGTGGCGCCTGCGGTGATACCCGCGCAGCCGGCTTGAACCGCTGCAGCGAGGGTCGTCCGCTAGGCGGAGGTTGACCAAGCCCCGAGGCGACCAGCCGTCGCACCAATTCATGAAGGCCGCCGCAGGGCGGCCTTTTTTATGGACGACGTCGACGAACGGCAACCGTGCCTAGCGGTCGAGCAGCCAGAGTGACAGAGGGCTGTAGAGCCCGATCAGCAGCACGCAGCCCAGCAGCAGGAAGAAAAACGGCAGCGTAGCCCGGTACAGGGTCATCACCGGTTTGTTAAACCGGAAGCTCGCGATAAACAGGTTCATGCCAACCGGCGGTGTGAAGTAGCCAATCTGCATGGCGGCCAGGAACAAGATGCCCAGATGAACCGGATCAACCCCATAGCCGACCCCAATCGGAAGAATGATCGGGATCATAATCACGATGGCGGAAAAAACGTCCAGCAGCATACCCAGCAGCAATAGAAAGCCGATCAGCAGGAGCAGAAAGCTCGTCCGGCTGCTGATCCGTTCGTTGATCCAATCAAACAGGGCTGTCGGCAGCTCAGCATCGATGACGTAATTGGTCGAAGCCAGCGAGACGCCGAGGATGACCAGGATGGCGCCGACAAGCACCATAGAGTCGCGCGCAATACCAATCGTTTGGCTGACGCTGATCTCACGCCGAATCAACACCTGCACAAGCAGCACGTAGATGGCGGTCACGGCGGCCGCTTCGCTGACGACCAGCAGACCTGAGTAGATGCCGCCGAGCACAATCACCGGCAGCGGCAGCTCGAGCCAAGATTCGCGCAGTGCAGCCAGCGCCGGCGCCAGCTCAAAGGGTTGCCGCGTCTGCGCCCGCAGCGCGCCCTGACGGGCGCTCCAGATGGATAAAACCAGGATCATCAGCAGGCCGGGCGTGATGCCCGCGATGAAGAGATCATCAATGCTGACCGGAGCGCCGACACCAATCTGCTGGGCCACAACGCCATAGAGGATCAGCGGTACCGAGGGAGCAAACAGCAGACCGAGGCTGCCGGAACTGGTAATGAGGCCTAGATTGAACCGCTCCGGATAACCCGCCTGCATCAGCGCCGGCGCCAAGATGGCGCCGAGCGCCACAATCGTGACGCCCGAGGCGCCGGTAAACGCCGTAAACAAGGCGCAGGTCACCAGCGAAACAATGGGCAAGCCGCCCGGCAGCCAGCCGATCCAGGTTTGGGTCAGGCGCACCAGGCGCTGCGGCGCCTCACTCTCGCTGAGCAGATAGCCGGCGAAGGTGAACAGCGGAATGGCCACCAGGATCGGCATCTCGGCCATCCGAAAAATCTCGATAGTGACAATCTGCAGATCGATATCGGCCTGCCAGAACCCCAGCAGTGCGCCGCCCGCAATGATGACAAACAGCGGCGTACCCAGTAGGGCCAGCAGCAGGAACAGGCCAGAGAGCCAGCTCATTCAGGCAACTCCCGGGGCACGCCGTCTGAGGCGCCTGGCGGCTGAAGGTTGGGCTTTGACTGGCCTTTGCCCGCCGCCTCAATCACGCTGGCGATAAGGTAAATGACCGCCATAAGGCCAAAAGCAAGTGGGATAATGCTTTGCTGGAGCCAAACCGGCAGGCCAAGGACACCAGTATCGCCAAACTCCGCCTCCAGCAGCACCATCCGAGTGCCGTGCCAGCAGATCAGCGCGCAGACGGCGGCCGCGGTCAGCTGGGTGATCGTATTGATCAATCGGCGGAGCACCGGCGGAACCGCGTGGCCAAGCAGGTCGATCTGAATATTTTTGCCCCGACGTGCCGCCGCCACCGCACCGAGCAACCCGAGCCAGAGAACCGCGAGCCTCAGCAGCGGGTCGATCCACACCAGGCCCTCGTCGAACCCGTTTCGAAGGACAATCTGTAGGCCGGAGAGTCCGACAAGCCCGAACAGCAGCACTGCGAGTAGCGCTGCCTCCAGGTGATCAATCAGACGGGAAATTTTCATCGCCGCACGATACCGGCAGGATGGGTCACGTTCAATGCTGGTTTGAGGTTCAGGGCCGGGCGGTGACGACCGGCCCCCGGCTCGGGGTGTTAGCGGGCCGCCGCTCGAACCTCAGCGAGGGTCTGCATCATGGCTTCGAGGTGCTCGAGGTCAAACTTCGCCTCCTGCTTGAGCCGCTCGATCAAACGCTCTCCGAGTCCCAGCCACTGCTCGCGCTGGGCGTCGTTGAGGCTGACCAGCTCGATGCCCTGGTTTACGAGTGCGTCCCGCGCCCCCACGACGTCCTGGAGGTTGGTGGCTTCAATACGGCTGAAGGCCAAACCCATCGCGTCGCGAACCACCTGCTGATCGGCTTCCGTCAGGCGCTGAAATTTGCGCTGATCCAGGGTCATGACGCCGAGCACGTAGGCAACAGGAAAATCGGTCATATACTTCATCTTGGTGTGCCACTGGAACGCGATGGCACCCGCGGTGGTGTTGACCACCGTGTCGAGTGCTCCAGTCTGCAGCGCGGTGTAAACATCCGACAGGCTGAGCGGAACCGGCGATACCCCGGCCATGCGGAACGCCAGATCGGAAACCGCATCTCCCTCAGGCGTCCAGACCTTGGCGCTGGTCAGGTCGCTGGCCTCCCGCACGGGACTGTTGCTGAACAGGTTCACAAAACCGCCGCCGGAGATACCCACGACCGTCAGTCCCGCATCGGCGAGTCCGGCGGTCACGAGAGGGTCAAGGGTTTTCCGGACGGACACCGCCTCCTCGGCTGAATCAAACAGGAACGGAATGCCGTAGAGCAGCAGGTCCGGATCGCGCCCGGCAAGTTCGCTGGCCGTAAAGGCGCCGCCGTGAAGCTGACCTACCCGCATCTTTCGCAGCACGGTATCGCTGCTGCCCATGACGCCGCCCGGGTAGTACTTAAAGAGCACCCGCCCCTCGGTTTGGTCCTTGATGCGTTGCGCCGCGTCGCGCAATTCCTGCATCCAGGCGGTGCCTTCCGGGGCTACGGTAGCAATCTTCAGGGTGACCGCCGTAGCGCCGCCGCTCGCCATAAGGATCGTCAGGAGCAGTCCCAAGTAGCCGAGACGACGCAAGGTTGAGTTTTTGAAGTGAAAGAGTGTCATTAGAAATAGTCCGCGCTTTGTTCCAGCAGCAGCTTGGCTTGTTGCTGCGCCAGAGTGTTGATCAGGGTCAGGCCAGGTTCGTTAACGTCAGCCTCGAGTACCTCGGAAAGCAGCTCGTCGTGCAGCGGCTGATCGAAAACCAGCCGGGCGTACTCGGAGGCAAACAAAACGTGCACCATCAGGTTTCGTCGGTCCGACAGTTCCAGGGCCTGTTGAAAATTGGCCCGAGCGTTGTCAGGCTTGCCACCATAAGCCGGAGGCAGCTGGCTGGTCACGACCCCCAGATAGAGGTATGGCCAGCCTTGGCGAAACGAGGGCGAGATTTCGGTGACGCGGCGCATCACCGCTTCAACCTTGGGAATCTCCGCGATGGCGTTCCAATCCGCGCTGTTAATCTGTATCCAGGTCGCCCACGCGGCACCAAAACCATAAAGCGCCTCAACGTCCGCCTCGTCTGACTCAGCGGCGAGGACCGCTTCGAACGTCTCAAAAGGCTCATCCATTGCGTCGCACAGCTGCTCGTTTCGCACGCAAAGTGCGCGGTGCGCGTACTGTCGCGCCCGATCAGACAAGCGCTGGGCACGCAGGGGATCGTCAACGAATGCCCCGGCATACGACCCGTAGAGATCCGCTCCCGCCAGCAGCAGCGCCTCGTTGTCTGGATTGTCCGCGATAAAGCCGTCGACGAGCAGCAGATACGCAGGGGCCCCATCCCGCACCGTCGCCAGGTCGTTCTGATTCAGAATGCCCGCTGACAGAGACCCCGCAAAGGAATCGGTCGCCCGGCTGATGATCTGGGAGCAGCCGCTCAGGGTCGCCAGAGACAGGAGCAGGAAGGCAAACCGGTTAGATGTCACAAAAAGGCCTAAAAATTATTTATTTTCAATGGGTTGCTGTAATAATTTAACGTTTCTTCTCCGTTCCCGGAGCATCGATGACAGCTCGATTCACCGCCTCAGTTATATTGACCGTTTTTCGGTGAAAAAAATCACAAAATTATTGCCGAACTGAGCGGTTGTCGTCTCGTTTGGCGAACCACGGTGGCACCTTTTATACTAGAGGCGGATTTTTCGGCAGAAACTATCATGATGAGAAACCTGTTTGTCTTCCCCCTGCTGGCCGCACCGCTGCTCGCTACCGCGCTGACCGCCAGCGCTGAAACCTGCGAAAAGCCTTATAAAGTCGACATCCCGGATGGTGCCAAAGCCAGCAAGGACGTTTTGATCGAAACCCAAAAGAAGGTTAAGGCCTATATGGCGGAGGGTGATGCCTATCTGGCCTGTCTCGAAAACGAGGAGAAAAACATGGCCACGGCGGTCATGAGCGAAGAGGCCATCGAAGAGGAACGCGCTTTGCGTACCCGTCGCCACAATGCCATGGTTGACGAAATGCATCTTGTTGGAGAAGCGTTCAACAACGAAGTTAGGGCCTATAAAGCGGCTAACGCCGACTCTTGATTCCTCGAAATGAGCCGTCATCGACGGCTCGTCAGGCCCGTCAGTGCCTCAGCGGCGCTTTTTCCGCCCCGTAAACTTCTTCAGGCGCTTTCGCTTGGCAAGCTGTCGCGCGGTGAGGACGTTTCGCCGACCTTCATACGGGTTTTTGCCCTTCCGAAACTGCAGCCAGACCGGCACGCCCGTCAGCTTTAGCGCCTTTCGATAAGTATTCGACAGGTAGCGCTGGTAGGCGTCCGGCAGGTCTTCCAGGCGGCTGCCGTGAATTACAATCCGCAGCGGATTGTGGCCGCCGAGGTGAGCGTAGCGCAGCTTCGGCGTATGGCCCCGGACCAGCGGCGGGCTGTGTCCAGCGACCGCGCGCTCCAGGATATCGCTCAGTTCTCGTGTGCTCGGCCGCCTGAGCGTAGACGCATGTGTCTTTCTGATCGCCTGCTGTAGTTCACCCAGACCACTGCCGTGCAGCGCCGAAATGGTGACGCGGACGGCAAACGGCACAAACGAGAGCTTTCGCTCAAGCTCGGCCTTGACGACACGCCGCCGCTCGGCTTCCAGCCCGTCCCACTTGTTAACAACCACCAGCAGGGCCTTGCCCGCCGACAGCACGGCTCCCAGGATGGTGGTGTCCTGGTCGACCAGTCCCTCCGATGCGTCGATCACCACCAGCGCCAGCTCACACTGCTCTATCGCCTGTAGCGCTTTGATCACGCTGAATTTTTCGATAGCCTCGGAGACCCTTGAACGACGTCGAACGCCGGCGGTGTCGATCAATGCATAGGGCTCGCCGTCGATCTCCCAGGGGACGGCAATCGAGTCACGAGTGGTCCCCGGCTGATCATACGCCAGCAGGCGCTCCTCGCCGATAAGCCGATTGATGAGCGTTGATTTGCCGACGTTTGGGCGGCCGACCACGGCGATTTTGGGCCCGGGCGGAAACAGCTGATCGCGCTGCCCGTCTTGCGCGCCCTCCCCCACGGTAACCTCGTGAAGCTCCTCCAGCACCGCTGCGACACGCGACAGACCCCGACGATGTGCTGCGGAGATTACGCAAGTGTGGGAAAAGCCGAGCTCAGAAAACTCAGCGTTGATGGTGGCCTCATTCAAACCGTCAGACTTGTTCACGACGAGCACCACCGGCTTTCCGGTGGCGCGCAGCTGCTTCGCAAACAGCTGATCATCCGGTGTCAAACCGTCGCGTGCGTCCACCATAAACAGCAAGAGGTCTGATTCGGCGATGGCCGCTCGTGCCTGCTCAACGGTCAGCGCGTCGATACCGGCGGCTTGGTCGGTCAGCCCGCCCGTGTCCACCAGGATGAGCGAGTGGTGTTCCAGCTGCGCCAGCCCATAGCGCCGGTCGCGAGTGAGCCCGGCATAGTCAGCCACCAGCGCCTCTCGGCTCCGTGTCAGAGCGTTGAACAGGGTGGACTTGCCGACATTGGGTCGACCGCAAAGGGCGACAACGGGCAACATCAGCGGGCGGGCGTCAGGGGACCTGGTAGGCCGACAGGCGACCGCCGCGGCCATACACCAGTAGGCGGTTCGACGCCGTGATCATATAGCCGGCAACGCCATCGGAGTCGTGACGAAGACGGGCCACAAAGCTGCCGTCGTCGGTAGAAAGAAAGTGGAGATAGCCCTCAAAATCAGAGACCACCACCGCATCGGAAAACAGCGTGGGGGAGCCAATCAGCCGCCGAACCAGCGCGTCCTGCTTCCACAGCGTGCCGCCCGAAAGCCGCTCAAGTGCCCAGAGGGCGTCGTCAGCATCGCTGACTGCAATCAGGTTCCGATCGGCGGTCAACCCTTCATAAGCAGAAAACTCTCGCGCCCACAGCAGGCGGCCAGAATCCGCGGCAAACGCTCTCAGACGCCCCTGAAACCCCACCGCGTAGAGGTCGCCGGCGACGAGTGCCAGGTGACCGTCGACGTCCGAAAGGCGCTCCAGGACATTTCTGCCGCTGGGGGGTGAGACGGGCTCCTGCCAGACCAGGGATCCGTCGCTCGACCGCAGGGCGACGAGGTTTCCGTTGTCCAAACCGATGTAGATAAAGCCTGCGCGGGCCAGCGGGTCGCCATTGCCATGCAGCGTCAGCGTTGGCACGGCGCTGTCAAAGACCCATTGACGTCGCCCGTCTGAGGCGTTCAGCCCATAGACGCGGCTGTCTTCCGATCTCACGATGACCATACCGCGATGCACGACCGGTGCCGCAAGGATGTCGGAGGTGGCGTTGCTGCGCCACAGTTCGCTGCCGTCCTCGGCAGATAAAGCGACAATCTGGCCGTCCAGCCCGCCAACGGCAACGACGTCGTCTTCAACCCCCGGCCCGCCGGTGATCGTGAAATCCAGGCGTGTTTCCCAAAGCGTATCACCCGCTTCAAGACCGATACTTTTGACCACACCGTTGCTGGACGCGGCATAGACTTTAAAGTCGGCCACCACCGGGGACAGACGGAACCCGCTTTCTGGCACCCCTTTGCCCACCTGGGTTGACCAGGATCGTTCAACCTGCATCGTGGTATCAAAGTCCACGAGCGGTGCGGGGCCGAGCTCTTCCTCGTCACCGAACCACGAGCACGCGGGAAGCCAGGCAACGCAGCTTAAGAGCAGCAGCATTCGAAGCACGCTGAATTCCCCAGCGCGAAGGCTCGAAATCATGTGGCGTCCTCGACCGCCTCAGCTGCGTCAGCTGCCGCCTCTGGGGGCGCCAGGTCGTCCAGCTTCATTTGCAGCATTGACCGATCGCGTCCGGCCAGATTGTCCAGCGCCGTCTGATAAGCCTCACGCGCGCCGCTCTGGTCGCCCTGGGCCAGCAAAATGTCTCCGCGAATCTCCGATGCGAGCCCTCGATGCTCATCGCGATCATGACGGTTGACTGCCGCCAGGGCCTCCGGCAGCTGTCCGGTCTGTACCAGCACGCGAGCCTTCCGCAGGCCTGCAACCGGTTTGAGCGCCTCTGGCGCCCCAGACTGCTCGGCAAACTCCAGCAGCGACACGGCCTCAGTAAAGTTGCGTTCTTCGACGGCTTTGCCCGCCAGCGAAAAGGCCGCCAACGTGGCGTAGGCGGCGTTGTTGTTGGATGAGGTGAACTGATCCAGCACCTCTCTCGTCGCCTCAACATCTCCCTCGAGATCGGTCAGGAGCTGCTGATAAGCGTTGGCCGCCTGTTCACGTCCTGCAAGCTCGTTGGCCTGCCAAAAACGCCAGCCGTAAAGACCACCGATACCGAGCGCGATGCCAAAAAAGATGGACAGACCGTTGGTCTTAAGCCATTGCTTGACCGCTTCGCCCTGCTCGTGGTCGTCGTAATATTCGTTTCTCACCGCCGTATCGGCTCCGTTGTTTTGCTTATGTGGTGCGCGTAACCCGCCATTTTTTCAACCCCAGAGACATTTTTCAATGGTCCAGGGCGTTCCACCATGGCAATAAAAGGGGTTGTTGTCCCGCGATCGTGAGGCCGACTCGCGATTCAGGGGGTTGAACCGCTCATGGCCAGGTGGTTTTTCAAGGCTTCTGGAAGGTCGGAAAAACCGACCACCGTCGCTTCGCCTGCCTGCCGAAGGGGCTTAATTTGGACCGTCTGTGCTTCAAGCTCACTTTCCCCAAGGACCAGAGCGAGTTCGGCACCGCTTTTGTCTGCACGCTTAAACTGCGCCCGGAAACTGCCGCTGCCCAGATTTTGTACTAGCCTCAGGCCGGGCACTTCGTCCCGGAGTCGCTCAGCCAGCGTCATGGCAACCGGCCACGCGCGATCGCCGACTGCAACAAAAAAAACGTGGGGAGCGGTGGGCTCGAGCTCGCCTCCCTGCTCCTGCAGCAGCGCAACGACCCGATCGACGCCAAGGGAAAAGCCGATGCCTGGCGTTGCGGGCCCACCGAGAGTTTCTACCAATCCGTCGTAACGCCCCCCGGCGCAGATCGTGCCCTGGCTCCCTAGCTCCGTCGTTTTGAACTCAAAAACGCTGCGGCTGTAGTAGTCGAGTCCACGGACCAGGCGAGGATTGACCTCAAAGCTGACGCCAGCTCGTTCCAACATGGACTTGAGTTCCGAAAAATGCTGGCCGGATTCCTCGTCGAGGTGCTCGAGCAGACTGGGAGCGCCGGCAATCAGCTCGGCCATGGCGGCGTTTTTGCTGTCGAGGATCCGCAGCGGATTGGTGTCAAGCCGACGGATACTGTCGTCGTCGAGGTCGGATCGCCGGGTCGTTAAGTAGTCCAGCAGAACTTCACGGTAACGTTGGCGCGAGTCGCGTGTTCCCAGCGAGTTAATTTCGAGCGTGACGCCGAGAATGCCAAGCTGTCGCCAAAGGCGGGCCAACATGATGATGAGTTCCGCATCAATATCCGGCCCCGGCAGGCCGAAGACCTCGGCACCGATCTGATAAAACTGGCGGTTTCGACCACGCTGTACGTTCTCGCGACGGAACATCGGCCCGCCATACCACAGCTTGCTGCTGTGTCCCTGCAGCAGACCATTGCTAATCGCGGCACGTACGATCCCGGCGGTGCCCTCCGGTCGAAGGCTTAGCGCCTCATCGTTGCGATCAACGAAGCTGTACATCTCTTTGGACACAACATCGGTGGCCAAACCAATCGCCCGACTGAAAAGCTCCGTGCGCTCCAACAGCGGCAGGCGTAACTCGAGATACCCATAGCTCTCAAGCAGGCGGCTGGCGGCCGCCTCAACTCGCTGCCAGGTAGCGGTTTGGCCGGGCACCAGGTCATACATTCCCTTAACGCGTTTTATCGACATCGGGCTCCGTCATGCAGGGTGAAGCGGCGGCGTGGCGCGGCGCCGGTTAAGCGTGGGGCGTGGGGCCAATCAGTTCGCGGGCAGCGAAAATTCGGCGATTTCGCCGGTGCGGTGTGCATCGAGTGCGTAAACCGCGTCGTCAAGAAAAGCCGTGACGGCGTCCGCATTGCCCAGCCGCACGATCAGGCCTTGTTCGGTTTCAAACGACCGGCTGGAGCCCGCCGCCATCAGGCCAAACGCCAGGCGCTTGCCGCTGGCGTCGTTCACTTCAAGCCAGGCCTCTTCGCCAAAGTCCAGACGCAGCACCGGCAGCGGCTTCATCGGTGTCGGTGTCGTAATGGCGTTATCACGCAGCAATTCGGGCAGCGGCGCAATCGAGGCCAGCCGTGGCTCGATTCGAGTTTCCGCAGTCGTGGTTCCCGCGTCATCAGCAGAAACGCCGTCGGTCGCCGAAGCTTCGGGCGCGGTGCGGGCGGCGACTGTCGCCGGTGACGGCGCTCCGATCTCTCCCTTGAATGCGCCCATGATCAGCCAGGTTGCGGGTATGGCGAGGAGCGCGGTCGCCGCGACGTAGGCCAGCAGACGGTGAGAGTGCTGGAGCGCTGAAGGCTTGGGCGATACCAGGAACTCCGACCGCGCGGCTTCCTGCGCAGCTCGCTCCCGGGACGTGAAGTAGGCCTCCGCGATTGAGCAGTCTACCTCCAGTAGCCGCGAAAGCGCATCGAGGTAACCGCGAAGATACACCGGGGCGCCGAGCTGGTCCCAATGCCCGGTCTCGATACGCGACACCGTCGACGCCGTCAGGTTGATCTGCCGGGCGAGGTCGCGTTCCGACAGCCCGCGAGCATTACGGGCGTTTTGCAGCCGCTCGCCCAGTTCCGCTGCTGCCGCAGCCCCGTCGTCTAATTTTGAGGATTGCTGGTCAGAACTATCCGCAGTACTCATCATTCTGGTTCCCCTGCCCCAGTCGCTGTGCCTGGCTCGACTCCGGAAAATAGGATTTGAGCTGCCGGGCGCAGTCGCTGGCGGTCTTAGTATCACCCATACGGGTTTCGATAGCGTAGCAAAGCCAAAGGGATTCGGGGGAGTCGCCGCGTGCTGCCTGCAGCCGCTGCAAAAACGCCCGAGCTCTGAAGTCATCGCCGCGCTTACAAAGCGCGCGACTCAGCATATAAAGTGCGTCCGGATAGCGTTCGTTGGCTTCCAGCGCCTGACGGTAGCGATCTTCGGCGTCACCGAGCTTCCCTGACTGCTCCAGGCAGGTGCCGGCGTTAGTAAGTGCTACCTCGGGGTTCTGATAGAACGGTTGTTCGACGGCCCGTTCGAAGTACGGAATCGAATCCTGGTATCGCTCGACCTTACAAAGAAACTGACCGTAATTGTTGAGCACGTCCCCGTTTTCGGGCGCGAGCTTAACGGCCTGCCGATAATGCTTTTCCGCATCATCAAACCGGTTGATCCGCTCATAGATGACGCCGGCCACGGTGTGAGCGCCGGCCGACTGGGGATCCTGGACCAGCGCCCGCGCAATTTTTTCCAGGGCCAGCTCGGTATCACCTTTTTCGAGATAGCCGACGGCCAGCTGCGTGTTGGTCTGCGCCGCTTTAGCCGCAGCATCCGCCTGCTGTTGACGAGCGTTAACGGTATTGCCGGAGCTCGCGCAGCCTGACAGGAAAACGGAAAGCGCCAGCAGCGCAACTGTCCGTAAATTGATTCGAGTCATGTCGAAACCTCTAACGCTCGGCGGTTTGGTCCACCATCCGGGGTTGCTACGCCTTTGGCAAGTAGTCGCGTCTGGTGGCGTTCCTGCCTTCGGGTTCGGTCTTTCACCCGCCCGACAAGCTGTCCGCAGGCCGCATCGATATCGTCCCCGCGGGTGCGGCGCAGCGTCGCCACCACGCCGGCCTCCTGAATGATTTTCTGGAAGGTCGCAATACGCTGCGGCGTGGAGCGCTGATAATCGGTGCCGGGAAACGGGTTAAAGGGAATCAGGTTGAGCTTCGAGGGTACCTGGCGGAGCAGCCGGATCAGCGAACGTGCGTGCTCCGGATGGTCGTTGACGCCCTCGATCAGCGTGTATTCGAAGGTAATGCGGGCTCGCGCCTTGCCGGCGAGGTAGCGTCGACAGGCCGCGAGGAGCTCAGCAATCGGGTACTTTTTGTTCAGCGGCACCAGCTCGGTTCGCAGCGTGTTTTCAGCGCCATGAAGCGAGACCGCGAGGCTGACATCCGCCACCTCTTTGAGCTGGTCGATACCGGGAACCAGTCCAGCGGTGCTGACCGTTACCCGCCTCGCCGCAAAACCCAGGGCGAGGTCCTCCAGCAGGAGCCTGATGGCCGGGAACACGTTGTCTGGGTTGAGCAGCGGCTCCCCCATGCCCATGAATACCACGTTGGTGATTTTTCGGTCGGCGTTGCAGTGACCGAGCTCCCGGGCGGCCGTCAGCACCTGTCCAACAATTTCGCCCGTGCTGAGATTTCGGCTAAATCCCTGCGTGGCAGTGGAGCAGAACGTACAGTTCAGCATGCAGCCAACCTGTGAGCTGATGCACAGCGTGCCCCGGCTGGGTTCCGGTATGTAGACCACCTCCACCGCGTTCCCGCCGCTCAACGCAAGCAGCCACTTGCGGGTGCCGTCTTCGGAGGTTTGCTGAGTCATGATTTGCGGCAGCGCGATGGTGTAGCGGGCGGACAACTCGCTGCGCAGCTTCAGCGAGATATTCGACATCTCGCTGAAGTCGTGGACATGTTGGTGATATACCCACTTAAGGATTTGCCTCGCGCGAAACGGCTTCTCGCCGAGCGACGCGAGCTCCTGCTCCAACATCGGCAGGTCGAAGTCGAGCAGATTCTTTTTGGCTGGCGTCACCACGGAGCTCGCAGCGGACTCAGCCGCTGCCTCGCTCGACCGGGATTCCGCCGGGGGCATCAGCTGAGGCCCGGGAAGAAGAACTGAATTTCGGTGGCAGCCGTCTCCGGCGCGTCGGACCCATGAACCGCATTGGCGTCGATGCTGTCGGCGAAGTCCGCACGGATCGTCCCTGGCGCGGCCTCGGCCGGATTGGTGGCGCCCATTAACTCGCGGTTAACAGCGATGGCGTTGTCACCTTCCAGAACCTGGATCATGACCGGGCCGGAGCTCATAAAGCTCACCAGGTCAGCGTAGAACGGCCGCTCTTTGTGCACAGCGTAAAAACCGCCGGCCTCGTCTGACGTCAGGTGTTTCATCTCGGCCGCGACAATTTTCAGGCCGGCCGCCTCGAAGCGGCGATAGATTTCGCCAATGATGTTTTTGGCGACCGCGTCGGGCTTGATGATCGAAAGGGTGCGTTGAGTGCTCACCGGATCTCCTGTTGCTATTTTTTTGGCGCGGTTGGGGCGGATTCCACCCGAAAATCGGTGAGTCCCGAACGCTGCCCCAACCGAGCGTACGAGCGCCGGATCTTAACACAGAATGTCCCGAGTAAACGCGAGCTTAGCCCCCTTTTCTTAGCAATCAGGGTCAAATTGCGCCCGAAGCTCCTGAGGGATGCTCCCGGGGGGGCGCCCAATGCCTCTAAGTGCACGTATTTCCGAACTTTTTCTTCCCCACAGCCAATTGAATTTCGCGGATCAGACCTGCTACCCTCCCCGACCTGTTTAAAACGGTCTTTTAAAGCGATGGCAACCGGGCAAACAAAACAGCGGATTATCCAGGCAGCGGAGCATCTGTTTGCCAGCCATGGCTTCGTTCGAGCATCCCTCCGCCAGGTGACCGAATTAGCGGAAGTGAACCTGGCTTCAGTCAACTATCACTTCGGCAGTAAGGAGAACCTCATTCAGGAGGTTTTCCGGCGGCACCTGGATGGATTGAACGTCGAACGAGAGAAAGCCTTCGAGGAAGTGATGGCCGCGGACGCCAACCCGCCCCTCCGCGATCTCCTCAAGGCATTTATCGCACCCGCGCTGCGGCTGAGTACCGATCCCGTACACGGCGAGTATTTTGTGCAGATCGTGACGCGCGGCTTTGTGGAGTACAAAGACCAGTTTCGTGAGTTTTTGTCCCGCGAATACGGTGACATCAACCGGCGATTTTTTGCCGCCATTGCCAAGCATCTGCCGCACCTGCCAGACCAGGAGGTTGCCCGCCGGCTCGACTTCACGATCGGCGCACTGACCTACAGCATGGGCGATTTCGGTTTGACTAAGCTGGCTGACGGCACCGATCGCGAGGACTATCTGCGCGCCACGATCGACTCGCTGGTTCGCTTCAGCGAAGCGGGGCTTACCCGGTCACCGGCCTAGTGTCCTGCAGGGCATATCCCGCAGGACGCTACGTCAGGCGTTTGAGCATCGCAGACACCGGTGATCCGAGGTCGGGATCCGCCAGCGCCAGCTCGACCGTCGCCTGTACAAAACCCAGCTTGCTGCCGCAGTCGTACCGTTTTCCCTCGAAGCGATAGCAGTAAACGGGCTCATGCTGCAGCAACGCCGCAATGGCGTCAGTGAGCTGGATTTCGCCGCCCGCGCCTGCCCCCGTAGTGCTCAGCAGCTCAAAGATTTTCGGCGTTAACAGGTAGCGTCCGACCACCGCCAGGTTGGACGGCGCTTCGGCTGGGTCCGGCTTTTCTACGATGGCCTCAAGCTTTTCTACCCGTTCGCTGTGCGGGCTGGTGGAGACGATGCCGTAGCGGTTGGTGTGTTCCGGTGGCACCTCCTCCACGGCGATAACGCTGGCGCCGGTCTGTTCGTAAACTTCCACCATCTGCTCGAGACAACCCCGCCCCTGATTGACGATCAGATCATCGGGCAAGATAACGCCAAAGGGCTCGTCGCCGACCGCATCCGCACCGCAAAGCACCGCGTGCCCGAGCCCCAGCGCCTGATGCTGTGGCACCGCCGCCTGGCTCACCCCTTCTGCGAGCGTGCCGCGCACCAGCGCCAGCGTGTCGTTCTTGCCGTCTTTCTCGAGCCGGGATTCGAGCTCGAAAGCGGCACTGAAGTGCTGATTGATCGCCTGTTTGCTGCTGTTGGTAATAAACACCAGAGCGGACGCCCCCGCGCCGACAGCCTCATCTGCCGCGTACTGAATTAAGGGCCGGTCGATGATCGGCAACATCTCTTTCGGCACGGCTTTGGTCGCCGGCAGGAATCGGGTTCCCAGGCCAGCGACCGGGAACATGACTTTTCGAATCTTCGACATGCGAGTCCTTTCAGTAGGTTAGCCGCTGGCAGGCCGCGCCGGCAGCGGCACGACGTTTTCCTGTTCCGCTGAGGGTTGTCCGCGGCGGTATTCCGGCACCAGGTGGGTCAGCGCGCTTTCAATGATTTCGCTGTCCATCGTTTCACAGGCGTGCCGAATGGCGCTGACCGATTGCTCGACGCGATGCCAGTCGTGGGGCCGATGCATCGCAACGAGGATTTGAGCCCATTCCGTCGGCTGGTAGCGCTCCTGTTCGTGGAACAGTTCTTCCTTAAGCTTTTCCCCCGGACGCAGGCCGGTGAAAGTGATCTCCACTTCCTTGAACGGGATTTTGCCAGCCAGACGGATCATCTGCTCCGCGAGATACTGAATACGAATGGGTTCCCCCATGTCCAGCGCGTAGATCTCCCCGCCCTCGCCGATGCTGGCAACCTGCATGATGAGCTGGCAAGCCTCGGGGATGGTCATGAAGTAGCGGGTGACTTCGGGATGGGTGACCGTCACCGGCCGGCCCATGCTGATCTGCTCCTGGAACAGCGGTACTACGCTGCCGGCGGAATTCAGCACGTTGCCGAAGCGGACCGTGATAAAGCGGGTGGACGAGTTCTCCGCCAACGCCTGACAGAGCACCTCGGCGGCACGCTTGGTAGCACCCATCACGCTGCTCGGATTGACCGCTTTGTCGCTGGAGATCAGGACAAAACGGCCGACACCCTGCCGGTCAGCGGCAATCGCCAGCTCGCGTGTTCCGACAATATTATTCCGAGCAGCCTCGCGAGTTTGCCGCTCGAGGAGCGGCACGTGCTTAAAGGCCGCCGCATGGAAAACCACCTCGGGCTGATACTCGCTCATGGCCCAATCCACCGCGCTGCGGTCGCAGACGTCGATCAGCAGCGGGTCGAGAATCAGTTCGGGCCAGTGACGGCGAAGCTCTCGCTCGATCTCGTAGAGATTGTGCTCCGACCGCTCGAGGATGGTCAGTCGGGCAGGCCCAAGATCAGCAATTTGCCGGCAGAGTTCGCCGCCGATAGAACCACCGCCGCCGGAGACCATGACCGACCGCCCTTTTAGCCCGCCTTCAATCGCCAGCCAGTCGAGGGCGACCGGGTCCCGGCCCAGCAGGTCTTCGATTGCCACATCCTTCAGTTCGTGGATGGACGAGCGACCCGACACCAGATCGTTGAGTCGCGGAACGGTGCGAAAGGGCACGCCGTCTGCTTCACACAGCTCCACAATACGCTGCATCTGCTGGTTGCTCGCGGACGGGATCGCAATAATCGCCAGGTCGATGGCCTGACTGCGGACGATTTCCGACAGCTTGGCGATCGAGCCGAAAACCGGCAAACCACGTAGCTTGCTCCCCGCCAGCCGACGCTCATCGTCCAGAAATCCGACCGGGTAGTAGTCCCCATCCCGGGGCAGATCCCGGGCGAGCAGATCGCCGGTTGCACCGGCGCCGAGCAGCAGCACGCGAGTCTGCCCCGGCCGGGATCGAAAGCTCAGCGCCCGATCCTTCCACAAACGAAACAACAGGCGCGGCATCCCTAGGAGCAGCGTCAGCGCGAGGGGATAAATCAGAAACACCGATCGCGGCGCGCCTTCGAGTCGGCTGATCAGAAACAGCGACAGGAAGATCAGGGACGTGCCAACAACCGCTGCCCGGATGATGTTCCAGAGATCGGGCAAGCTGGCGAAGCGCCAGATGCCGCGGTAGAGACCAAAGATGGCGAGAACCGCCCCCTGAGCCACGAGGACCACCGGCATTTCGGTGGGCCATAACGGCTGGGCTTTATCGAAGGGGAGGAGCTGATAGCGGAGCCAGTGAGCGACGTTCCAGCTGGCCCAAACCATAAACAGATCGTGCAGAGCGACCGCCGTTCGCGGATGCCAGGTTGCCTGCCATGCTCGGTTCATGTGCCCTGCCTGCGGTCAAGGGCCCGACTGACGATCAGCCAGGCAGCGATCAATAGTCCGTAAACGACGAACACCGTGAGCGTACTCAACTCCGGATTGCGCCGCTGAAACCATACCGCCGGCAAGATGAACCCCGCATTAACAACGGTGTAAATCATCAGTACGCCGGCGGCGCCGACACCGCCGGCAGCCAGCCGCTGATACACGTGCTCGCGGTGTGCATCATACCACCGGCGGCGGGCCAGGACCCGGCGTAGGAGCGTCAGGCTTGCGTCCAGCACAAATACGGCCGGGAGCAGGAGCACCTCTGCCCACTGCAGCGACGCGCTGCGCAGCCCCAGCAGCGCGGTGACCGTCAGCATGGCGGCGAGCCCGTAGCTCCCCACGTCACCCATGAACGCGCGCGGACGGGGGAAATTCCACGGCAGGAATCCGGCGGCGACACCAGCGGTGAGGAGTGCACAAAGTCGGGCGTGGTAGGCCTCGGTCCCGCCGACCGCCGACTCGGCAACGAGCCAGCTGGCCGCGAGTCCCATAAACAGGGCCTGAACGGCGGCCATGCCGTTGCTGCCGTCCATAAAGTTAAACAGGTTGATCCACCAAACGATCAGCAGCACGCCTGCCACCGCGACTAGCGGCGGCGCCAGCGCGCCCTCCGGCAGCGGCAGCGCCAGGAGCAGGCCTACCGTCGCCACAAGCTGAATTGATGCCCGCCAGCGCGCAGCGATCGGCTGATGGTCGTCCCAGAAGCCCAGCGCACCGAGCACGGCCACGTAGAGCCCGGCGGGCAGCGTCAACGGTCGCGTCATCAGGTCCGGCGCCAGCCATGGCCCAACCGCGGTGCACAGCAGGAAGGCACCGACCATGGCGGCCCCAGCCCCGCGGACGACCTCGCCGACGTGCAGCCTTCGTGGGTCAGGTTTGTCGATCAGCCCCTGTCGACGAGCATAGCGGGCCAGGAGGGGGGTTGCCGCGAGGGTCAGCAGCGCAGCGGCGGCAAACAGGGGCATGGCGCCGACCTACTCGCCGGCGACGCCGTGAATCGGCTTGACGCTATTCCAGCTTTTGCAGCTTGGGCACTGCCAGTGCAGCGACCGGGTACCGAAACCACACTGATTGCACCGGTACACGGGCTTACCCTCAAGCAGCTTGGAGGTCAGGTCCTGGAGAATAAGCAGGTTATCCCGCTGCAGGCCCTCCGTATCGTGAAGATTGAGACCGATCAGGTACGCGAGCCCACGCACCGAGGGACGCTGCCGTAGCTGCGCGCTGATAAACTCCGCGGCCTCCTGGCGGCCTTCCTCCACTAAGATGAGTTCCGCCAGCGCAATCACGGGCGACACGCCCCGATAACGCTGAATAACGTCAGTCAGAAATTCGCGGGAGTCCTCGATCCTGCCCGCACTCTCAAAACAGCGCAGAATCGGTTCGAGCACGTCGGGAATATAATCGAGGTCCTGCTCGGCCACGCGGCGATAGGCGGCAATCGCCTTATCACACTGCCCCTCCTGCACACAGATATGTCCCTCAAGCATGCTGGCCCGGACACAGCCCGGGTCCACGTTGAGGGCACGCCGAAGCTGGTTTCGGGCCGACTGAAAGTTGTTCCCGTCAGACATCGCCTGGGCGATCTCGCAGAAGAACTGAGCGATGACCGGGCGCATGTTCTGCCCGGAAACCTCCTGCAGTGTTCGCGCGTGTTCAATCGACTTGTCCCAGTCGCGTTCCTGCTGATAGATGCTGATCAGATGACGCAGCGCCTCAGGCCGATGTTCTTTCATCTTCAGGAGGTCAGCGAACAGCTTTTCTGCCCGGTCGAGCAGACCGGCCCGCATAAAGTCTTCGCCCAGTTCCAGCACCGCCTGCGTGCGCTGCTCGTGGCTCAGCCCCTCGCGTGACACCAGATTTTGATGAAAGCGAATGGCCCGATCGACCTCGCCGCGGCGGCGGAAAAGATTGCCGAGCGCCAGATGGGTTTCGACGGTGTCGCGGTCCACTTCGGCGATCTTAAGAAACACCTCGATGGCCTTGTCGGGCTGCTCGTTGAGGAGGTAGTTCAGCCCTCGGAAATAGCTGGTCGAAAACTGTTTGAGCGACAGGGCTTCCTGGCGCCTCTGAGCCACCGCGTGAGCCAGCCATCCCGACGCTGCTGCCACCGGCAGCAGCAGCCAGAATAAACCAGTCTCAGCCATGACTGCTCGCCATGGCTTTGCTCGCAGATGCCGCCTGATCAGACTTGAGCGCTCGTATGCGGCGTTTCACCCCGAACCACATGGACAGGTAGACCAGCGTCCCACTGAGCAGAACACCCGCGAGAAATGCGGCCATGACAATCAGGGCGAGCGGTTGGGTAACGGAGAGAAAAAACAGGTCGACCGTGACCGGGTCCTCGTTGAGCGTGCCAAAAAACAGGCCGAAGGCGACAAAAACGAGCACGAGCAGCAGGGTAAAAATCCGACTCATAAGCTAGACACTTAACCTCCGATCGGACCCCTGAAACCTGCGAGTCTTCAGGATTGGTTGGCGCGATTGACCCGTTCGCGGAGCTCTTTGCCGGGCTTGAAGTGAGGAACATGCTTTCCCGGCAGCGCAACCGCGTCGCCGGTTTTAGGATTACGGCCCATACGCGGCGGGCGAAAGTGCAGCGAGAAGCTGCCGAAGCCCCGGACCTCGATTCGGTTTCCGCTGGCGAGTGAGTCGCTCATCTGCTCGATAAGCGTCTTTACCGCCATCTCAACGTCGGTATAAGCCAGATGTCGCTGGCTCAAGGCCAACGCTTCAATCAGTTCGGATTTCGTCATGAAATTACAGTGTGCTGCGCCTGCTGTGGTCGATCTGAGTACCCGCACGGTGCCCGCTGGCACCGCTGCCGGACCGCCCATAACCCCCTGTCGCAAGAGTAACACGAGGAGCCGACGATTGACCACGATCTGAGACGTGATAGTGACTTACGAGCTTTTTCGCCCTCATCGGACCGTCTCGCGCCGCTATGGTCAGCGCCGGGCCCACGTGGAGCCCGGCGGCGTCGCTTAAGAGCGTGACCGGGCGCACTGCCCGGTCCAAAGGACCGTCCGATCAGGCGTCGGGATCCTTCTCGTCGTTCTTGCTCATCTGCTCTTTCAGCAGATCGCCAAGACTCGTGGTGCCGGTGCTGGCGTTCTGATACTCCTCCAGTGCTTCGGCAAGCTCGTCGTCCTCTTTCGCTCGGATCGACAGGCTGAGCACCCGGCTCTTCCGGTCGATACCAATGAACTTGGCCTCGATCTCCTGACCAACTTCCAGGACCTTAGTCGCATCATCGACGCGGTCCTTGGAAATCTCCGAGGCACGAAGATAGGCCTCAACACCGTCTTCGAGGTCCACAAACGCGCCGCGCTGCTCCACCTCACGAATCTTGCCGACGACCAGCGATCCCTTCGGATTGGCGGCCATAAACGTGGCAAACGGATCTTGTTCGAGCTGCTTGATACCGAGCGAGATACGCTCCCGCTCCGGGTCTACGGCCAGCACAACCGCCTCAACGTCCTGACCCTTCTGGAACTTGCGCACCATTTCTTCGCCGGTCTCCAGCCACGAAATATCGGACAGGTGAACCAGGCCGTCGATGCCGCCTTCCAGGCCAACAAAGATTCCGAAGTCGGTGATGGACTTGATGTTGCCCTGCACCTTGTCGCCCTTGTTGTGGAGCGCTGCGAATGCGTCCCAGGGGTTAGACTGACACTGCTTGATACCCAGCGAGATCCGACGCCGGTCCTCGTCGATGTCCAGCACCATGACCTCAACCTCGTCACCGATCGTGACCGCCTTGGCCGGGTTGACGTTCTTGTTGGTCCAGTCCATTTCGGACACGTGCACCAGGCCTTCAACACCGTCTTCGACCTCAACAAAACAACCGTAGTCGGTGATGTTGCTGACGGAGCCAAACAGACGTGAGCCCACCGGGTAACGTCGAGCGATGTCCTTCCACGGATCGTCACCCATCTGCTTCAGACCCAGCGAAACGCGATTGCGCTCGCGATCGAAGCGCAGCACCCGGACCTCAACCTCGTCACCCACATCCACGACTTCAGAGGGATGGCGCACACGCTTCCACGCCATGTCCGTGATGTGGAGCAGGCCGTCGATGCCGCCCAGATCGATGAACGCACCGTAGTCGGTCAGGTTTTTCACGACACCCTTGGCCGTGGCACCTTCTTCCAGGTTACCCAGAAGCTCTTCGCGCTCGGCGCTGTACTCAGACTCCACGACCGCGCGGCGGGACACCACCACGTTGTTGCGGCGCCGGTCCAGCTTGATAATTTTGAACTCGAGATCTTTGCCTTCGAGATAGCTCGGGTCGCGCACCGGCCGTACGTCGACCAGTGATCCCGGCAGAAACGCCCGGATGTCGCGGATGTCGACCGTGAAGCCGCCTTTGACCTTGCCGCTGATCTTACCGGTGACGGTCTCTTCGCCTTCCTGCGCGGACTCCAGCTCATCCCAAACGCGCGCGCGCTTGGCCTTTTCCCGGGACAGGCGGGTCTCGCCAAAACCGTCTTCCACGGCGTCCAGGGCCACTTCCACCTCGTCGCCGACGTTAACTTCGATCTCACCGTCCTGATCCAGGAACTGCTGGATCGGCACAATGCCTTCTGACTTCAGCCCGGCGTTGACCACGACCACGTCGTTGCGGATGTCCATCACCGTGCCGGTGACAATCGCGCCAGGTTTCAGGTTGCTGTACGCGAGACTCTGCTCGAAGAGTTCGGCAAACGACTCGCTGCCGGTTTCGGTTTGTATCGATTCGCTCATAATATTTTTCGTGTGTCCAAATCGTTCGGCGCCCAATCAACGGCGCGCTGCTTCGCAGCCGAACGTTGGAACAGGCATCCGCAAAACAGCCCACGAGGCCGCTTTGCTCGTTGTTAGAAACCTCTTTGTAGTTGGTTGAAGGCTTCCAATCCAAGCTCACCCCTGACTCAATGCCGCTAGGGTGAACACCCATTTCCCTGTGTTACCGGGCCAACCCACTGCTGGAGCGTTTCCGGTTTCACTGTGTTGGCTCCCGAAGGAACCGAGGCGCTTCCTGCGCCAGCTTGCCGGCGCTAAAGCACCAGCTGCCTTTGGATGAATAACCAGGCTGCTTCAACCACCGCCTCAATCGTGAGCTCGGTGGTATCCAGCAGGTGAGCGTCTGCGGCGGGCTTTAACGGCGCGCTGCTTCGCTCGCGATCCCGCTGGTCGCGGGCCTGGATGTCGTCTAAAAGCGCGCGAAGGGTAACACCTGCCCCCTGCGCCTTCAACTGCTCGTAGCGGCGTCTGGCCCGCTCCTCGGGGCTGGCGGTAATAAAGATTTTGCAGGGTGCATCGGGGAAAACGACCGTCCCCATGTCGCGTCCGTCCGCCACCAGGCCCGGCGCCGCGCGAAAATCTCGCTGCCGCTGCAGCAGCGCATCCCGCACCGGCTGCAGCGCCGCCACCTTTGAGGCAGCCGCGGCAACCCGCTCGTCGCGAATCAGCTGGTCGACCGGCTCCACGCCGATCATCGATTGATACCCGCCCTGCCCGTCCAGCTCGAAGCGAACGTCCAGCTCACGCGCGGCTTCGGCCACCGCCGGCACATCCTCCAGGGCAAGCCCCGCCTCAAGGGCCTGCCAGGCCGTCAGTCGATACAGCGCGCCGCTGTCAAGAAAATGCCACCCCAGCCTTCCGGCCAGTGCCACCGATAGCGTGCCTTTGCCGGCGCCGCTCGGTCCGTCGACGGTGACAACCGGGACCGGGTTGACGGCACCAGCCGCCTCCACGCCAGGCTTGGGTCCCTGGGTTTCGCTCACGATGTTGGAGCTTCCCGCTCCTCGATGTGCCCGCCAAGCGCGTTGAGGCTCGCGCGGAAATCAGGGAACGAGGTGGCAACGTTGGCGACCGACTGCACGGTCACCGGGGCTTCGGCACGCAGAGACGCCACGGCAAAACTCATCGCGCAACGGTGGTCATGCTGACCATGGACCGTACCGCCGCCGAGCGTGTCCCGGCCGACGATGTCGATGCCGTCCTCTCGCTCGGTCACGGCAACTCCGAGCGTGCGAAGGCCCTCCGCCATCACCGCCAGACGATCGCTTTCCTTCACCCGCAGCTCCTCTGCGCCACGTACCCGAGTGACCCCCTCGCTGACCGCCGCCGCGATAAATGCCACGGGAAACTCGTCGATCATCAGCGGGACCAGCCGGGGATCGACGTCAACACCCCGCAATGTCGCTGTGCGGACCCGTAGATCCGCTACCGGCTCACCGCCGGATTCCCGCGGATCCAGCACTTCGATCGAGGCTCCCATCTCCCGGAGCAGATCCAGCAGCCCCGTTCGCATCGGATTGATGCCGACGTTGGTCAGCGTGAGATCGGACTCCGGCCTGATGCTGCCCGCCACCAAAAAAAAGGCGGCTGACGAGAAATCTCCCGGCACGTGGATCGATTGGGGGCCCGTCAACGCCTGGCCTCCCTCCATGCGCAGCCAGCGCTGTCCCGTCACCTCCTCGGACGCCAGCGTGACGCCATAGGCGCGCAGCATCGACTCGGTGTGGTCTCGACTCGGCGCGGGTTCCAGCAGCTCAATTGGACCGTCAGCACCGAGGCCGGCGAGCAGCAAACAAGATTTCAGCTGGGCGCTGGCGACCGGCATTTCGTAGCGCAGGGCCCTTAAGCGGCGGCTTGGCAGAATTTCCAGCGGAGCCCTGCCGCCGTCGGCAGCTCGGATGTCCACACCCATCAGCGTAAGGGGGCGAATGATCCGACCCATCGGTCGACTGCGCAGGGAAACGTCGCCGGTGAGGGTTGCCCCCAGTCCCTGCCCCGCCAGCAGGCCGGTCAGCAAACGAATACCGGTGCCCGAGTTGCCCATGTCCAGGGGCTGAACGGGCGCCGACAGCGGGCACTCGTCGGTGCCTAGCACGCACAGGTGGTCGTCCTCCGAAACCAGCTCCGACCCCAGGGCCTGCATCGCAACGCCCGTGGCCTTAACGTCTTCCGCCTCCAGCAGCCCCGTGACTTTTGTCTGCCCCCTGGCCAGGCTGCCGAGCAGCAGCGCGCGGTGAGATATCGATTTGTCGCCCGGAACGCTCATCGACCCGCGTAGCCCACCCTCCGGCGACCGACAGTAATACTCAGGCTCAGCTGACATGATCAATAGGAGTCCGGTAAACCTGCGGGCAGTGCCCGAACGTCCCCCTCAAACGACCGCCACCGGGTAAGAGCCTAAGACCTTATACAGCGAACTCAGATCTTTGAGTTCACGCAGAGCACCGGCCAGCGGATCGCGGTCGGCGTGCCCCAGCACGTCCAGAAAAAAAACATACCCCCACTTCTCCTGGCGCGATGGGCGTGACTCGATGCGGGTCATATTGACCCCGGCCTTGGCGAGCGGATCCAGCAGGTGATAAAGGAGGCCCGGCCGCTCCTCAGCGGACACCAGGAGCGACGTCTTATCCTGGCCGCTCGGCGGCAGCAGATTTCTCCCTACCACCAGAAAGCGGGTGGTGTTGTCCTGCTGATCCTCAATCTGAGCGTGAAGCAGATTTAGACCATAGATGCTGGCAGCGGATTCACCGGCTACCGCAGCGGCTTCCGGACGACCGCGGACACGGCGCGCCGCCTCCGCGTTCGAGTCCACGGCGACCTGTTCAGCCTGCGGCAGGTTCTCGCGCAGCCAGCGCCGGCATTGCGCCAGCGACTGGCGGTGGGAATAGACGCGCTCGATGACCTCGAGACTTTCGCCGGTGCTCAGGAGATTGTGATGGATCGGGATTTCTACCTCGCCGCAAACTTTCAGGGGAGAAATCAGAAACATGTCGAGCGTGTTATTCACCGCCCCTTCGGACGAATTTTCAACCGGCACCACCCCAAAGTCAGCGTGCCCGTTTTCTACGTCCGCAAATACCTCTTCGATGGTGCCCAGCGGCAGCGACATGACCGAATGACCGAATTGCTTCATCGCGGCGGCCTGCGAGAACGTTCCCTCGGGTCCTAGAAAAGCGATTTTCAGCGGATTCTGCTGCGCCAGACAGGCCGACATGATCTCTCGGAAGAGGCGCAACATTTCGTCGTTGGACAGCGGCCCCTGGTTACGCTCGGCAACCTGCCGCAAGACGGCGGCCTCGCGCTCCGGCCGAAAAAGCTCAAGGCTGGTCAGGCCGCTGCCTTTAACGCGGCCGACTTCCTGGGCAATCTCGGCCCGCTCCGTGATGAGCTGCTGAAGAGATTCATCGATGGCATCGATGCGCTTGCGCAGTGCCAGCAGAGCCTCCTGATCGGCCATCTCAGGACAGATAGTTCACGAGCAGCCAACCGATCATGGCCGCTGACAGCACCAGACATACTGCCACAATGATGGCGTCGCGGCGCCGATGATCCGCTTCGCGCGGGGGCTCGGGCTGCGTTTCAGGGGCGGTTGGCTCGTCCGTCGGCGCGTCGATGACCGGGGCGGTGAACACCTGGGTATTGCCCGAGCCGGTGGCCGCCTCCGCCACACCTGAATACGCTTTGCCGGGCACAAAACCCGGCGCTTCGAGCAAGAAACGCTGCGCGCCGGCCACAAGCTGGTCGCCCGCCGCGAGATGACCGTCGCTCACAGGATGCCCGTTGACCTCGATGCCCTCTGCGTTGCGAAGGTAGATGCCGGTTTCTTCAACCTGGATATAGGCTGTCGCGCCGTCCAGCGGGACGTCGGCATCAGCGGGTCCCAGGGCCACATGATCGTAGAGCGCAATGGCCTGCCCGCTGAGGGCTCCATTTAACCCTCGGATAAGAAAACGGGGCGGATGATCTCGGTTGACGCTCACCAGCTTTCCGGTTGCGGCGCTGGTGTCTTCAAGACGCCTGGCGTCGCCCAGCAAAACCATATCGATTTCGCCCAGCTTGACGTGGTCGCCGAGGCGCAGGATAGACTTTGCCGCGACTGGCCTTTCGTTGACGGTGAGCGCGAGGGCGTCGCTGTCAGCCATCAACGTAATACCCCGATGGTCAACGGCGATCAACGCGTGATTGTCCAGCATGCCGTCGGCAGCCAGCGTGATATCGCAGGTCTCAGCAGCACCGATCGAAAAGGTGCCGGTACTGAGCTGAATTTTTTCGTGCTCCCCGTTAGGAAATACCAGATGCATGCCGCATGCGTTCCCTACCATCCTTGGGCGGCCACTGTACCATCGGGGTGCGGTTTTTCCTATTCCGCCCCGGGCCCGCGGCGCCGCTAAGCCGCCGGCAAAAACGCCTCCGCAATGCCGGTTGGAGGCGCGATTCAGTTCCCGTCATCATCATCGTCGTCGTCGCCAAGCAGCGATTTCAGAAGCCGTTTTTTGGCGCGGTCACGATCGGAGGACTCGTCCTCACTTTCAGGGTCATCCCCCTCCTCGTCATCGCCGAGCAGTCGCCCCAGCAATTCATCCTTTTTGCGATCGATTTTCTCCTGCTGGGAGGCGAGCACCAGCTTGGCGACATCAATCGAAATTCCAGGTGCCGCGAGGTCACCCGAGAGGCTCAGAGGGATTTTGCGGCCGGCAATCCGGTCCAGCCCGCTGAGCCCCGTGGCGTCGAGCAGGACCGGCTCGAGTTCTCCGTCAACGGTCATGTCTGCGAGATTGATGGTGAGGTCGCCGTTGACCGTGAGCACGGGCGAAGCCAGTTCCAGACGTGAAGTACGCAATACCCCGTCGGTCACGCGGGCCTCCAGTGCCATGCTGGAGAACGTCGTCTGCCCCTCTTCGGTCTGGGCGCTGCCGTCACCGGAAGATTGATTGAGCAACGATGTCGCCCGATTGAGCGCACCAAAGATGTCCATGCCAAAGATGGCCCCATCGCTGAAGTTAAAGCTGAGGGTACCGTTGGCTCCCGCCAGCGGGTTGGCGCCGAGCGGGTCGTCCATGATGAGGTTGGCCTTGAGGTCACCCGTACCGGTCATGTACTGGGTGCCAAGAAAGTCCTTGAGCAGAGGCCCAGCCTGCACCCCGCTGACTGACTGATCGAGGGACAGTCGGCCCTGACCGTCGGTTCTCAATTCAATCTGCGTATCCAGCAAGCCCCCGTATAGTCCGGCGTTCATGGGCTCCAGCACAACCCCCTCAGGACCGGAGGTGAGCTTCAGCTTCACGTCGGTGGCCGAGACTCCCGCCACTGCCAGCGATCCAATGCCAATCTCGCCCGTCAGCTGCCCGAGATCGAGGTCAGCAAGGTTGACCGGGGCGCTGGCCTCAG
The DNA here is from genome assembly GCA_039033415.1 of Pseudomonadota bacterium. NCBI lineage: Bacteria > Pseudomonadati > Pseudomonadota > Pseudomonadota bacterium. Next base: position 43,946 of record JBCCCR010000009.1, read on the forward strand.
TCGGCGCCTGCGAGGTTTCGCCCTCCGGCAGGTAGCGGTCAACATCGATCGCGTCGACATCAACTTGAAAGGCGCCCACCAGCCGCTCGATGTCCGAAATGTCTGCGCTGCCGGTGATGGTTGTTTCGTCCAGGCGGATGGTCATGGCGGTGAGAGCGGCTCGGTTCGGACTAACCTCAAACTGAAAGTCACTCGAAAACGCCGTCAGGGCCGACTCATCCGCCGCCTGAAATGCCGCCCCCATCGCCTGGGCGAGCCAGCTGCGAAGGTTGAATTCCGCCACCGTGAGCTGGCCCACCAGCTTTTGTCCGTCGCCGCTTACCTCGGTCCCGGTCAGGTTAAATTCCACCCGCGCCGCGCCGGACTCCAAAACCAGGCCCTGCGCCGTCAAGGCGTCATCAGCTTCCGTATAGCTCAGGGGCTCACTCAGACTCAAGCTAAACGGCAGCGCCGGCTGTTCTGCACCGCCTTCGGTCGATCCGGTCAGCGAAAGCTTGGAGACCGCCAGCGACATCGGTGAGGCATCCAGCAGGCCGCTGCCTTCTAGGCTGGATTCAAGCGCCGCCGTGACCTGCCCTTCAACGACGAGGTTCATGGAAAGATCAAGCGACAACGGCTCGCTCGGGTCGATGGCGCTGCTGGTGAGATTGAAGTCCGTCACGGCCGCTTTGAGGTCCGCCTGCGCGTCGCTGTACGACAGGCTGGCATCGAGGAGCTGGATACCGGCGACCTGCAAATCGATATCCTGCGGTGCGTCGCTACTGGTCGTTGTGGTCGTCTCGGTGGAGCCAGAAACAAGGCTTTCCCAGTTGCTCCGACCCTGCTGGTCGATTTCCAGATTGACCTGCGGGGCCCTCAGCAGGACCTCACCCACCCGGAGCTGTCCTCGAAGCAGTGGCAGCAAACGAACGCGAACCGTAGCCTCACCGACCGACAACAGATGTGGCGCGCTGAATCCCGTGTCGTTAGCAATCGAGACTTCGTTCAGTTCGATCGCCGCCCAGGGAAAAACCGACAGGGCCAGCGGACCGTTGAGACGAACCTCCCGATCCAGAGCCTTTGAGGCCTCGCTGGCGATCCTTTCGCGATAGTCATTCGGGTCGATCACCATCGGCAGGATCAGGCCGGCTGCGACCACCAGCACCAGTAAAAGCCCTACCCCGATAAACAGCCATTTGATCAATTTCATGGTTCTTGCCGTCGGCAGTCGTCGATACGTTTATCATACCGCAGACAGTCTCCGGACACCGCTTGGGCACGCGTTTGTCGACGCCTGTTAGGATAGCGGCATGAGTAGAATTAAGATTCGGCGCAGCCACGAAAGCGGGCTGGACAAAGCGCGGGAGGCGGCAGACGAAATTGCCGGCGAAATGGGCGAGCGTTTCGGTGTGACCTCGAACTGGCAGGGGGACGTGCTGGCGTTTTCACACAGCGCTGTACGTGGCCAGATTCAGGTCAGTGAGGAGGCGATCGAAGTCGACGCGAAGCTCGGACTCCTGGTCACACCCTTCAAAGCCGCCCTGGAATCACGCATCCACGACTACATCGATCAATACCTGGCCTAGACGGCCCACCCAGTTGAGCCGTGTGGCGCGCTGACGCGTTGCTCGCTGGCTTACCAGAACTGACGCCAGGCAAAATCCAGCTCGTCCGTAGAAAGATCACGGAGTTGCTGGGCAATGGCCATCTCCCGCTGTTCAATACTTCGCAGGAAATCGTCGGCGCCGCCCATCTCATCGAACGCATGAAAGCCATGCTCCAAAAACGTCTGGAGATCGGACAGCCCGGCTACCTTGGCGGGCCATCGAGCCATTTTGAGCGTCGCGTAGATCATGGGCAGGTTGACGAGATGCTCCAATGCTTCACCCACGCGAACAATCTGGCGAATCTGCTCCTCGCGCTCCTCGGCCGGTGCGCTGGAGCGATAAGCCGCAGCGTACTGCTCCACCGACATAGTCTCGACGTCGATTCCGTCAGTTCGCAGGGTGTGGGCGGTCTTAAAATCCAGCGACTGGGCTAGCGACTGGGCTGAAAGCGCTTCCTCCACCGTCACCAGGACCGAGGGCGGCATAATCTTGAACAGGAGTGGCAGCATCTTGGTCATCTGCTGGTTGCGCAGGTGAAGATTGGGTGGCGCATAGAGTTCTTCGACAAAAAACTGCATGGCCTCACGATGACTCTCGCGGTCCCAGAAATCGCCATAGGTTTGTCGTAAGCGGTCTTTCTGCCACCGCTCCAACGCCTCCACCTGAGGGCGCAGCCCGGCCTGCTCCGTCTCCAGCTGCCACTGATGGCTGACCTCCAGCTGGAAACGGATACTGTCGTTGGTGTTCACAGCGAACCCCAGGCTTCGCGCAACGATTTCCGCGCCACAAACCGGCTCAACGGGTGCTGCACTAGTGTGTTTATTCTAGAAATCACTCGTATCGTGTGCGTCATCAAATAGAAACCGTCGCAGTAAGCGACATGGAGTAGATAGTGGCCAAGAAGAAAACAAGCAAGCGTTCTGCGAAACGCAGCGCACAAGTTGAGTCTGCACGAGACAACGTGAAGGAATCCGCCAGCCAGATCTGGCTCGCGGGCCTCGGCGCGCTGTCCAAGGCGGGTGAAGAAGGCGCCCGGTTCTTTGAGAATCTGGTGCGTGACGGACTGTCCATGGAGAAGAAAACCCGGAAGGCGACCGAGAGCCGTGTTACCGAGGTTCGCGAAGCCGTTGAAGGTACGGTAGAGCAGGTGCAAGCCAAGGCCACCGCTTCCTGGGACAAGCTCGAGAAAGTGTTTGAAGAGCGCGTCGCCAAGGCCCTCGCCGGTCTGGGCGTGCCCACCAGCGACGATGTCAAAGCACTTAGCGCGCGAATCGCCGAGCTGCAGACCTCCGTCGACAAGCTGACGGGCACCAAAGCTGCCCCGCGCAAAAAGCTCGCAAGCAAGAAGAAGACCGCTAAGGCTTCAACCAAAAAAGCTGCCACCGCCAAGAAAACCGTGCGGAAGAAGGCGACTCGCAAGAAGGCCAGCAGCAAGAAAGCCAGCTCCCGTCGCGCTTAACGACGGCAGCTGACCCCGATTGGCGCTGTTACACCGACGCTGCCGCGGCTGGGCCCCTCCCCTGCTGCGCGTAACAGGCCATGTGGATGCCGGGGTTCGCCCCGGCATCCGTTTTTTCTCCTAACCTTCCGCCCAACCTGTCCCGGCGCATGGCGCTGGGAGGTTAATCCTGACCCGCACGGGCTCTCCTTTTACCAGTGAATGCCTCGCATGAGCGAAGCAAAAGCAATCTGTTCGCTGGTCGGTTGGCGCGCTTCGGCGTTCTTGATGCCCTTTGCGGCTGATGAGTCCGGGAACAGACGGAACGCGGTGTTCATGACCACCTCGGCCGATTTCGGCATGATCGCGTGCAGCACCTGGGCGGTGACACCAAGCCGGGTCGCGATGCGCTGGGGTCGCCGGATAATGGCATCCGCGATCATGTCGGCCGCCTCCTCGGGGCTGATTGTTGGCACGCTGTTGTAAATCTTGGTCGGTGCAATCATCGGCGTTCTCACCAGCGGCATGTTGATTGTCGTGAAGCTGATGCCCATGTCCGCGAACTCGGACGCCGCACAGCGCGAGAAGGCATCCAGCGCCGCCTTGGAGGCGACGTAGGCCGAGAACCGCGGTGCATTCGAAAGAACACCAATCGATGAGATGTTGATGATCTGGCCTGTGCCTCGCTCGGTCATATGCGGCAGGCATCGCATGATCAAACGCAGCGAACCAAAATAGTTGAGCTGCATCGTGCGCTCAAAATCGTGGAATCGGTCGTAGGAAAGCGCGATAGAGCGGCGGATCGACCGCCCGGCATTGTTGATCAGAATGTCGACGGAGCCATGGTCGGCCACCACGTCGTCAATCAGCTTGTCGCAATGATTCAGATCGGTCAGGTTGGAAACGTAGTAATACGCGTCACCGCCTGCCGCCTTCATTTCCGCGACAGTTTCCTTCAGCTCCTGTTCCTTGCGAGCGACCACCACCACCTTGGCGCCCCGGCTGGCCAGCTGAATGGCGCAGGCCCGACCAATGCCCGAGGAGCCCCCGGTCACTACCACCACCTTGCCCTTGACGGCCGTAGCCAGCGATCGATCGACGTGCAGATCCGGATCCAGATGGCGTTCCCAGTAATCCCAGATTCGCCAGCCGTAGTCGTCCAGCTTGGGCACGCCGATGTCGGTTCCTTTGAGGGCCTTCTCGGTGTTCCGGGAATCAAAGCGGGTGGGATAGTTGATCAGCTGAAGCACCGACTCAGGGATACCAAGATCTTTCAGAATCATTTCTGAAATCCGCTTGACTGGTGGCAACATGGCCAGCCCCTGGCGGATGCTCTTCGGAATAAAGCCGAACATCCGGGCATCGATGCGCATGTTCATCTGCGGCGCGTGGCCGGCGCGGGCAAAAAGATTCAGCACCTCGCCAATCCGCATCGGATCAGGGTCAGTCAAATGGAAACACTCGCCGTCCAGATCCTTCTGATGCGCGATGTGATCGAGCGCATCCGCTACGAAGTCCACCGGCACCATGTTCACGCGTCCGCCTTCAATGCCAATCGCCGGCACCCACGACGGCAAAACGCTGCGCATTTTTTGAATCAGCTTGAAGAAGTAGTAGGGCCCGTCAATCTTGTCCATTTCCCCCGTCTTGGAATGCCCGATGACAATCGCCGGCCGATAGATCCGGTACTTAACCGCCGCTTGATCCCGGACGAGCTTTTCCGAATCGTGTTTCGTCCGGAAATAGGGATGGTCGAGGTTTTCAGCCTCGTCAAGCATGTCCTCCCGGAAAACCCCGGCGTAAAGCCCCGCTGCGGCGATAGAGCTCACGTGATGAAAACAACCGGCCTTGAGCTCTTCAGCCAGCGACAGCGCGTTGCGCGTCCCTTCCATGTTGGCCGGAATCTGGGCCTCGGCGCTGGCGCCCAGGTCATAAACGGCCGCGAGGTGGAAGACGTGCCGAATCTTGCCGGCGAGCTCCTCCCGATACTTTTTGGACACCCCAAGACTTTTGCGAGTGAGATCACCTGTTACCGGTATGACCCTGTCTGATCCCGGCATCGACTTGAGCATCTCCTGCAGCCTTTTTTTCGACTGGCTGCGGGTGAGGACATAGATCTTGCCCTTGCGATTGTCGAGCAGGTTCTGCAGGAGGTGGCGGCCGATAAAACCGCTGGCACCGGTAACGAAGTAGGACATCGGGGATACCTCTTGTTGTTGTCAGTTGCCGGCTGACCTCACCCATATGCGCATCGGGCGCTGTTCAACAGACCGTTGGCCTGCAATTGTGCCAGCTAAAGCCGCCGCATGGGACAGCAGGTTGAGAAATCGTTGTCAGCGCAGCATAATCGGCGTAACGAGGGAGAGCCAACTTGAGCGACATAGAAAAGGCCTTTGCCGAGGCCACGGCCAACGCGAAAAAGCTGACCGAGAAGCCTGACAACGACACGCTGCTAAAGCTTTATGCCCTGTTCAAGCAGGCGTCGGAAGGGGACGTCAGCGGTGAAAAACCCGGCTTCTTCGACTTCGTCGCTACCGCCAAATATGAAGCGTGGGAAGCCCTCGCTGGAACCGACCAAGACACGGCCATGCGCAAGTATGTTGACCTGGTCAAACGTCTCAGCGGTTGAAGACCCGGGAACGGATACTGCAAACCAGCCTGGCGCTATTCAACGAGCAGGGTGAAGGCGCAGTCAGTACCAACCATATCGCTGATGAGATGGACATCAGCCCGGGCAACCTCTACTACCACTTTCGCAACAAAGATCAGATCGTCAGTGAACTGTACGATCGTTATCACCATGAGCTTTCCTCCCTGCTCGACGTACCGGCCGACGTTGTCCTTGAGCTCGAGGACGTCTGGCTCTTCCTGCATCTCGTGCTCGAGCGGGTCAATGAATACCGTTTCATCTATGACAACCTGACCGATATTTTGCGACGTCTGCGTCCGGTCCGCCGCCAGTTTGGTTTTCTTCTCAAGTCAAAACGCGAGGCTGCCCTGGCGCTGTGTCGGGCGCTGCAACGCAGCGGCATGATGACGGCGACTCAGCAAGAAATAGAGGACCTGAGTACCAACGTTGTGATGGTGGCGACGTTTTGGATCGGCTATGAGTCTGCATCCGGAACACCCTACTTGCCCCGGGCCGGCGGCGGGGCTTATCAGGTCATGACCCTGCTGGCACCGTATCTCCGCGAGCCGGAGCGCTCGCATCTGGGAGCGCTTGCCGACGCCTACCGCCACTGAGTCCAGCATGACAAATGTTCGTGACAGAACACTGGGCCTTGCTTCAAAATGCCTGCAGCAATCGGCGCCGCTGGGCGGGCTTTCGCCGCCGGCCGTGCTGAGGTCAGGTGCGCCTGTTCCGGGCACGATGCGGGAGAGAATCGAACAGACCGATAAGGGACGATCATGCAGGCACCCATAGAGATACCCAACTTTGAGCTCATCGAAGAGCTGGGCCGCGGCGGTATGGCCCGGGTCTATCTCGCGAATCAGCTCCAGCCCAAGCGCAAGGTGGCGATCAAGATTGTTGCGCCAACGACCGGGCAGGATGACGCCTTCATGGAGAGCCTTAAGCTCGAAGGCGATATGGCGGCTCAGTGCAGTCACGCCAACATCGTGACCGTGTACGCTTGCGGCGTGGTTGATCACCACTACTACCTCGCGATGGAACTCCTGAGCGGCGGTGACCTCACCGAGCGGATCAAACGGGGCATCGACGCCGAAGAAGCACTATCGATCTTGAAAGATATGGCAGGCGCGCTGGACCACGCCCACTCAATCAAACTACTGCACCGCGACATCAAGCCAGAAAACATCATGTTTCACGAGAGCGGCAAAGCGGTGCTCGTAGATTTTGGTATTGCCAAGGAGCAGGACACCGAAAGCAATTTCACCAAGGCTGGGGCCGTCGTCGGCACGCCACACTACATGAGCCCGGAGCGGGCGACCGGCAAGTCCATCGACTTTCGCTCTGATCTGTACGCGCTGGGTGTGGTCTTCTACGAAATGCTGACCGGCAACAAGCTCTACGAGGGCGCAGATACGTTTGCCATTAGCTACGCACACGTCTACGAACCGATACCCATGCTGCCCGAGCCGTACGTTAAGTATCAGCCGCTGCTCAATCGGCTGGTGGCCAAGGAACCCGACAGCCGCTTTCAAAGTGCGGGGGAACTGCTCGCGGCACTCAAGAAACCGGCCGCCGTGGCGGCCCTGGACCCTGCCAACAGCGCAACGCTGGCCGTTGCCCCCTCCGAGCTCGCCTCAGGGGAGATGGCTGCCGCGCAGCCAGCCGCCACGCCCTCGGCAAGCACGCCGGCAGAGGCACGTTCCGGCCTGCCGCTAGTGCCGATCGCTGCCGTGGTGATCACGGTGGTGGTGGCCGCCGTGGTCGGCGTTCGCATGATGGGCGGCGATTCCGATACCACCCCGAATAATCCTTCGGGAATCCGCGTAGGCATGGGCCAGAACCTGGACGTGGCGGAGCGGGAGCGCATGCAGGAGCTGCTGGCCGCAGCGGCCAGCATGTCCCGCATCAACAACTACGAGCAGGCCGAAGAAAACCTGTTTAAGGTGCTATCGGAATTCGACTGTAAAAACGAGGAAGCGCGGCGCGGCCTGCTTGCCCTCAACCCGACACGAGCCGAAGAGATCATCCAGATCTGCGATGGCAACTAGTCAAAGCTTGACCCCTTCCCGGTCACGCTTGCGGCGCTACAGCCGCTGCGGCTGGCGCGCCAGCGCCGTATCGGACTCCGGCAGAAAGAAGAACTCGCTCCCTTCATGTCCAGCAAACTTCATGGCGGTGTACTCGGGCGACTGCCGCAGCTGCGCTAGCCGAGATCGCGTTTCCACCTCTCGCTCAACCGCTTCGAAGAGTCGGTAACCCTCCATCACGTCAGCGTTGCCTGAGATCGCGCGAATGAACGCTCCGCCGAAGATGGAGTTTCCGTCACCGCCATCATCCAGCACCGGCTGAAGGCCGCCGGACGTCAGCACTGTGCGTGCGCGAACGCGCGAGATAAACAGCAGATCCTGATCGTCGACTTCCAGAGGGATCGGTCGGATGGCGGCACCCGACAGCGTGCCGGAGTAGCAGCTGTCCGCCACCACCAGCACGTGCTTGGCGGTCATTTCTGAAATGAAGTCGCTGATCTGATTGTTGCCGATCCAGGTGGCGTCCGGCCCGGCCGCCGAATCCACGCCGAGCCAGTGACCATTTCCGTCGTCCGTCACCACGCCGTGGCCAGCGTAATAGATCAGCAGGTTGTCGTTCTTGCCAAGCGATTCGGTGAGCCTGGCAAATTCCTGCACCATGTCCGCCTGCGTAGCGTCGAGCAGCAGCGAAACGTTGAAGCCATAACGCTCATCCAGAACCTGGGCAACGCCGCGGGCATCCGCGGTGGCGGTGGCGAGCGGCTGATGATGGGAATAATTGTTGTTGCCGATCACCAGCGCGTTAAACGAGCCCAGGTCGCGACGGAGCCGTTTGCGGAACTGCCGCGACGTGACGCGCGTGGCGATTGCCTGCGGCAGATCCTTCTGGATGATGAAGCTCTCGCGAGTTCGTTCGCCATCCACGGTCACCGCCTCGATGGAGACGGGGGTTTCCATGCCCTCCAGCGAGACCGGCACCTTAAACAGGCCATTGCCATCGATCTGATCCAGCGCGTTACGGTCGTTAACCCGGAAGGCAAGCAGCTCCGAACTCGGCGAGATACGGCCGATGAGGTCGTAGTCCTCGACGTCCGAGAAGAGCGTCACCGCCCGCACGCCTCTGGCGACTCCGACGTCCGGAGAAATCATGCTTATTACGTCTTCTGCGGCCACGATCTCCTGCACCAGCAGCTGATCGAGCAGCGCATCGCTGTCCGCCTGAGCGGCGGCAATTTCCGCCTCTCGGTCAGCGATTTCCTGACGGAGTTCCTCCAGCTCCTCAGCGGCCCCCTGCCCGGCCGCCAGCTTGAGCTGACTCTCCATCAGTTCGTTCTGCGCCTGTGCCAGTGAGCCGCGGATGATGTCGATCTCTTCGGCCTGACCGGAAACCTGAGCGCGCAGCGCGCTCTCTTGATCGCGAGCCGCTTTCAGCTGGGCCTCAGCCGCCTGCAGCGCTTCGCCCAATTCTTCCTCGCGCGCCGCGATCAGCGCACGCTCTGCCTCAAGGGCGGATTCTTTAGCCTGGATTGTGGTCGCCAGCTCGTCGGCTTCGCCGCTCCCGCTGCTCCGAGCAGTCTGGAGCTGCTGGCGCAGCCGTTCAACCTCCTGGCGCGACTGATCGACCGCCGCCTCACGACGATCGAGTTCGCCCCGTACCCGGGACAGCTCGTCTTGCGCAAGCTCACTCTGCTCCTGTACCTCACCGAGCTCAGCCAGCAGCGCGCTGCGCGCCGCCCGGGCTTTACCGAGATCGGTTTTCAGCCGAGTGTTGTCGCTACGCAGCTGTTCAAGGGCCTGGCGCTCGGCCGCGGATAGATCGGCCGACTGGCTACGTTCCAGTTCGAGTTCGTCCAGCGTTCGGGCCAGCTCATCGCGGGCCCGACGAAGGTCTCGCTTGCGCCGAGTCAGCTTCTTCTCCGCCCCGTCCAGGCGGTCGGTCAGATCGAGCACCTGCGCGCGAAGGCGCTCAGCCTCCTGCGCCAGCGCGCGACGGCGAGCCATCTGTTCGTCGGTGGTGTATTCCAGCACCCCATCGGTAATGCCGGAGGCCTCACGGTAGAGGTTCATCGCGCGGGTCAGGTCTTGGCTGACGCCCCGACCGCTTTCGTACAGCGCCCCTAGATTAATCTGTGCCCGCGGATGACCCTGTTCGGCGGCCAGCGAATACCACTTAGCTGCAGCGGCATAGTCGGGCGGTACGCCCATCCCCTCTTCATACATCTCGCCGACGTAGGTTTGGGCCTGCGCGTCGCCACCCTCAGCGGCTGGCAGCCACACCTTCAGCGCGGTTTCCAGGTCGGCCCGATCGTAAGCGACATACTCACCGCCCCGGATCGCGCAATCTTTTGCTGAGGTTCTGATGGGTTTACGAGCAGCGAGGTAGGTGAAACGTTGCCCCATCTGCCGGACCTGAGGCGGCAACAGGCAGTCGACGATAAACAGATCATCGACCTTAATCGCCCCTGCATAGTCATTGGGGTCAACCTTCTGCGCGCCAGCCATGCCGGCGGCGCCCGTCATCACGGCGACGGCCAGCGTCAGCCACAGTTTTCTTAAGCCCATCGAGTCATCCTTGCTCTTCGCGCATAACGTTTCCATATCACACCTCCAGACTGCGACTCTCCTGTGCAGTCTCAGTTCAGCCGATCAGAATTCGAACCTCACGCCGGCATTAACCGTCCACCGGGAGAAGCCGCTCAGCCCCAGAATATTTCGGTACTGGAGGAACGCCTGTTTTCCGTTGGCTCCGACAAAAACCAGGCCCAGCCCGGCGCTGGCGTAATTCGTGTCTGGGCTGTCAGCCTCCACCAGGAAGCTCGCCCCGGCCGGGGCACCCAGAATCTGGCTGTTCACGTTGCTGTCGTCGTTCGACGTTTCGTGCAGATACGACACGTCGAATGTCGGCGTCAGAATGCCCCGGGACAGGCTGATGATCTTCGACACGCTCAGATTGGCGCTCAGGATCAGCGACTCGACGCTCTGTTCGGTGTAGTCCAGCGCCAGGTCGGTCCCCGATTCGCTGAAAGCGTCGATATCGGCGTCCACAAGACTGATACTGCCGCTGGGCGTAAAGTTCCAGCTGCCGGAGTTGTAGTTGTAGCCCACCGACAGGGCCGCCGCGAGCATGTCAGCTTCGGTCGCGCCCATCGCCGTGTCATCAACCGTCAAGCCACCGATGGAAAAGTCGATCGGTCGGACCTGGTCGAAGTCCACGTTACCGAAACTGATGAGTCCGTCGATATAAAGCCGGTCGGTCGGGTAGTAATTCGCAAACAGATGCAGCATCAGGGTGTCAGACTCAAGCGTTCCGCCCCCCTGAATGTCCGAGTCAAAGTTGCTGTAGCCCAGGGCTGCGCCCCCGATGAAACGCGGGCTGAAGCGATAGTCGACGCCCATCGTGATGCCGCGGGTATCAAAATCGAAACCCAGCTCACGCGTGGTTGGATCGCGGTCGCCGCCACTGATCGTACCGTTGATGAAGAACGCCCACGGCTTGATCAGGCCGGAAGAGTCGATGGCGGGTTCCTCGTCACCGGCCTGCATGAAACTGAGCGGCATCATTTCGTTGCCGTAGCGAAACGCCAGGCCGTCAACGTTAAACGTTCCGCCATTGGCGGCACCCTGGTTCTGCCGGTTCTGATTGAAGCGGGCAAACAGGTTGCTGAACTGGGTGGTGGATGCCTCCACGAGCGATGTGTGCTGCGTGGTGGTGGGGGCACCGACAATGGCCCGAATGACCTCGGCAACCTCACCGCCACGACCATCACCCAGTGCGTCAGCAATTTCCCGGCACAGGTCGAGCACGAGCCCGGCCGGTGGATTAGCGCAGAGTTCCGCCGTAGGCGCCAGGTTGTTCGTGACCAGAGGATCGTCGATCTCACCCAGCGCGGTCGTCAGCTGCTGCTCGAGATCTTCAGCCGTTGGCGTCAGCCTCACGCTCGTCTGCTCGCTGTCGGTGTTGTCGCTGCCGTCTTCATCAATCCCTGCGCCGGTGAACTGAATCTCCACGACAAACGACAGGTCTGCGGGGTCTGGCGGTGCCGTAACGGACAGCGTGATCAGGTTTTCGGTGTTGGGTGGCAGCAGCCCCTCGGAGCGACAGATAAACCGCTGGCCCTCAACGCTGCAGCTGACCAGGTCCGGCGCAACAATATTGCCAGGCACCACGCCGGGCGGCAGATCGCCGGTAATGGCGTACTCTGAGGCGGCCCCGGGGCCTTCGTTACCGAGCGTTATCAGGTAATCAAAGGGCTCTTCGGTCAACACCGGGTCGACGCTGTCGTCGATCGTGATCGAGAGGTTAACCGGCAGCGGATCGCCGATGACGGTCGTTTCAGCCGCCGCGGCGTTGTTGTCGGTGATCGGGTCAGCGCTGAGGGTGGTAACCGTTACGCGGTTTTCCACCAGACCGCTGGAAACCGTTAGTCGACCGGTCAGGATGATCGGAGCGCTGGCGCCGGGCGCCAGATTGTCCATCAGCGTACAGATGGCCGACTGGGGGGTGACCTGGCAGTCCCAGTTCGGCGCGGTGACTTCAGCGACGCTCAGGCCTAGCGGCAGAGTATCGGTGACCGTCACGCCGTTGGCCGGTTCATCGCCGAGGTTGGTCACGTCGATGGCATAGGTCAGGAGATCGCCACGACGCGCCGAGGTCTGATCGACCGTCTTGGAAATTGCGACGTCCGGTCCGGCGTCAGCGACGGTGGTGATCGCGCTGGCGGAATTGTCTGCCTGATTGGCCTCAGGCTGATCCGAGGTGACGTCCGCGGTGTTCACGAGCTGACCCGCAACGCTTGGTGCTTGCACTGTCAGCGTCAGCGTGTCCGGCCCCACCTGCGGCAACACGTTGCCCTCCCGGACACACTGCACGAGACCACCGTTGTCGGTGCACGTCCAGCCTGCCGCGCCGCCGGAGACAAACTGTACGCCGTCGGGAAGCTGATCGCTGACAACCACACCGGTTGCCTGCGACGGCCCCAGGTTTTCGACCGTCAGGAGATACTGGAACTGCTGGCCGGCGGCGACAGTCTCCGGGAGGCTGCGCTTGGTCAGTACCAGGTCCACGGTGTCAACGCCGCCAACATTCACCTGCACGGTCTGACGGTCGTTCGACGGATTGACGTCATTCTGGTCGGAGCTGACCCGCGCCGTGTTGCTGATTTGCCCGGCCTCAACCGCGCGTACGTTGATGGTGAGTGTCGGCGTCTGGCTGTCTGCCGCCAGCGGCTCACCCAGGTAGTCGCAGCCGACGTTGTTCTGGAACTGCTGGCACGACCAGTCGCGTCCGCTGATGGATTGAATCATCAGCTGCGGCGCTATCGCGTCGCTCACGCTGATACCGCTCGCCGTGCCCAAGGCGTTGCTGACGCCAATCGAGAAGCTGAACTCTTCTCCCACCTCTACCTCTTCCTGGCTCACCGTCTTGGAGATCGACAGGTCGACGTCAGCCCCGACGCGGGTGGTTTCGCTGAGCAGGTCCGGTCCAAACTCATCGGATCCGATTTCCACATCGGTGGTGATAATGCCTGGCTGCTCGGGCGCCGTCAGGTCGAGCGTGACCGTGGTGGTGGTGTTCACCGGCAGCGGACCGGGATTAAAACAATCCACCGTGTTGCCGCTTCCGATCGAGCCCTTGTCCAGGACCCCAAGCAGCGTGCAGGACCAGCCACCGCCGCCTTTGACGGCAGTTGAGCCATTGAAGGTCACGCCAGGATCGAGGCTGAAGACGGCAAAGAGATTGCTCGTCGACACCGGTCCCTGATTGGTGAGCGTGGCGCTGAAGGTGAACTGCCCCTGTGGCTCCACCGGATCCGGATCGTCAGCCAGCGTCGTCACGATGGTTGTCATGGGGGGCGCGTTGACCACCACGCTGGCCGTGGCGCTGTTGTTTCCCGGGTTGGTGTCCGGTGCAGCGGCCGCTGCGGAAACGGTTGCCGTATTGTTCGCGGTGCCGGGAGACACAGCGTCGACCGTTACGGTGATCTGCGACGTGCCGGCGTTCGGCAAGGGGCCGGTACCCGCCCAGGTACAGCTGATATCCGAGGCCGCTGTGGTACAGGTGTAGTCGAGCGCCACAACCGAGCTGAAGCTCGTCTGTGTCGGCAACGTGTCGGTCACCGTAAAGCCGTCGGCGCCGGCGGGCCCGTTGTTGGTAACGGTGATCACCCAGTCAAACAGATCACCAACAGTGGCGGTGGAAACGCTGGCTGACTTGGTCAGCGCCAGGTCAGCGCCTGGGTTGATGGTGACGTCCACGGTGCCGGTATCGTTGGTCGGCGTCGGATCGACGGCCGGCGGTGAGAGGTCCACGGTGGCGCTGTTGCTTGTCAAACCATCGCTTTGCGCCGTGACGTTCAAATTGAGGCTGGTGGTAGCCCCGTTGGCAAGCCCTGCCCCGCTGTAGGTGCAGGTCACCGCACCGGCCGCTTCGGTGCAGGAAAACTCGGCGCCGCTGAATCCGTCGTACGACACGCCGGTGGGCAGGGTGTCGGTCACGGTGAATGCGCTGGCCGTATCGGGGCCAGCATTGCTGACGGTGAGCGTATAGCTGAAGGGGCTTCCTACATCGACACTGGCAGCACTGGCGGTTTTGGCCAGCGACAGGTCGGAGCTCCCGGCGATGACCACGTTCGCCGTATCGGTGTTGTTGGTCAGGTTGGTGTCGATGGTCGGACCGCCGAGCGTGAGGTCAGCGGTATTGACGGTTGAGCCAGCCCCGGTGGCGGTCACAACCAGATCGATAACGTCCGACCCGCCGATCAGCAGAGAATCCGGGCTTTCGGTGTAGTTACACACGACAGTGCCGCCGGTGTCCACGCAGGTATAGAGGCTGGTTGGGCCCGACACGAAGCTGACTTCCGGCGGCAGCGTGTCGGTGATCGTGTATTCGGTCTTGTCGATGTCGACCGGACCGTTGTTGGTAACGGTCAGCGAATAGGTGAACTGATTCCCCACGTTGGTGCTCGAGAGCGACGCCACTTTGGTCAGGCTGAGATCCGTGGCGGGTGCAATCACCACATCGATGGGCGTCGGGCTGCTGGAGTTTGACTGGTTGTCAGCGAAGGCATCAGGAAACACCGAAAACAGATTGACGCCCTGCCCTGACGGCGCGTTAAAGATGATGGTTACCGGAGGAGTCGTTTGGCCTGGCAGGAGGTCGATGCCGTAGTCGCAGGTTGACCCTACGCCCGCCCCTTTTTGCGCAACCGGCCGCTCACGCTTGCCGTTGCGTTTGCGATTCTGGGGCCCGAGTCCCATGCAGTTCCAGTTGGCGCCGGTGCCGCTCACAAAGGTGGTGGTACCCGAAAACACGTTGTCGTCGCCAAACAGGTCAAAAAAGACATTGCGGGCGGGCGCTGGGCCCGAGTTGGTGACTGTGGCGACAAACTCCATGGGGTCACCAAAAGCCACCGGCTGATTGGTTGGGGGCGTGACGCTGAAGTCGATGAGTGTGCTGGTGTCACCGTTGATCGTGAGCGGCCCTGCGGTCAGTACGGTATCGTTGACGTCGGGGATCACGTTCACCGACGTCGAGAACGGCTGCGCGCCGAAAGGTGCGGTCACCGGTATCCGGAGCGTGACCTGCGCGCCAGGCAGCAGGCTCCCGCTCTGGTAATCACAGTCCAGCTGGTCCGTGACAACTTGAGTACAGGAGAAGTTTGAATCCCCAAAACTGGTCGGCAGAAAGATACCCGATGAGCCAAAGAAACTGACGGTAAAGGGGTTGGCGATGGCCGCGGCGCTCGTGTTTTGCACCGTGACCTCCAGATCCACCGGATCCTGTGGCGCCGGATTCACCGGATTTGCCGCAGCGGTGTAAGAAAGTTCTGCGCCACCGGGCGCCAGTACTGTTACTGATGTGGTCGCGGGGATGATGCCGGGAAGTCGGGTTGACCCCACCTGAAGATCCACCGTCCCGGACGGCCCCTTAGAGCCGATGCCGGCAGTCACCGTGAACGTGCTGACACCGTCGATTAGCGTGCCGGAGGGCGGCGTACACGTGAGAGTGCCGAAATCGCTGGTACAGCTCCAAGTCTGGCCCTGCGAGTCCACCGGGCTCTGGGTCCCGGGCTCAAGATTGGCCAGGATCGCCCCCTTCTGAAAGCCTTTCTTCACCTGCCCGAGATTGGTGGTGAAAACCCCGTCCAGGACGAAGCCACTGAGGTCACCCTGTCCGCCGGGCCGATCAACCGTGATTGTGTAGGTAACGGTGCCGAATTCTTCCCCATTGACCACCGCAGGATTGACGCCCAGTCCAAGCGTCAGCGAACCGGTGCCCTTCTGCGCCGCGCCCGCAACCGCCAGCCGCGTTGGTTCGCGATCGTCAAATCGCTGCGCTACTGCGGAACCAAAGAAACCCAGCCCGCCGCAGAGCAGCGCGGCGGCCAGCCAAACTCGACCCATCTTTCTTTTCGAATGCCCCTGCATAACGTCCCTGATCCCCTGGCAAACGCTCTTTATCATTTCAGTATACAACGCAAAAACGCGCTGGCTATCTCATCAATAACGCCAAAAAATGGCTTGCCCCTCAGAGGTTAAGCTCACAAACTCCACTTTTAACATTACGGATCACAGGATTAGGCGACATGGTTCTCAACATCGCAAAGCGTGTTTCCGGCGCTCTCGCAGGCTGCCTTTTGTTGCTCCCGCTGGCTTCCCAGGCCATGGAATGTGCGGTGGAGACGCCGGTTTATCCCAATGCCCACTACCCGCAGGTGAAATTCACCACGAGTCATGGCGACTTTGTCGTCGAGCTGAATCGCCGCCGAGCCCCCGTCACCGTTAACAATTTTTTGCGTTACGTTGAGGCCGGCGCCTACAACAACACGCTATTTCATCGCGTGATCGCGGAGTTTGTGGTGCAGGGTGGCGGCTACCACCCCGACCTGAGTCAGGTGGAGGAAGGTGCTGAAATCCTGAACGAATCGGGCAACGGACTGGCAAACCGCACCCGCTCAATCGCCATGGCCCGGCACGACGATCCCCATAGCGCCACGTCCCAGTTTTTCTTCAATATGAACGACAACGACAGTCTCGACCCCAATCGGAAAAACTGGGGCTATACGGTGTTTGGCGAAGTCATCGAGGGATGGGACGTGGTGGAAACCCTCAGCCAGGTGCCCACCGGGTTCTCCGAACAGCTCGGTACCACCGACGTGCCGACCACCAACGCGATCATTAAGACCGTGGCGCTTATGACTCCTTGAGTTGCTGGCCGGCCCGAGCTTCCCACTTGCCCAGCCCATAGCGATCGAAAGCCCGCGCCAGCGGCGTCAATACCAGGCGCCGCAGCGAGCTGGGCGGCAGATAAAGACTGGACGCAAAGTCGATCAGGTAGCAGCGACCTTCGGCGTCGACCAGCACGTTGCCCTGGTTACGCAAATCCAGGTGATAGACGCCACGGGCGTGCATGTCTGCGACAACCCGGCGCAGATGTTTGATCACCACCGCGCCGTCCACCGCGAGTCGCTCGTTGCTGATTCGCTCGCTCTCGATAAACCGTAACGACAGCCGCAGCGGGTCTGGGTCGGGTACAAGCTCCGGCACGCCGGTGATGCCTTCCAATCGCCGGTAGGCCCGCCGCTCACGTGACAGCAGGTATCGACCCAGCATCCGAATCAGCCCGATGCGGCGGGCGTAACTTTTGACGACAACCGGCCCTTCGGGGCTATCCTCGAGGAAGACCGTCCCATTGGCCCAGCCGCCTTCGTTGAGGATTTTGCGGCTCATTGATTCGAAGGGTGCGTGAGAACCAGCAGCTGCCCTGCCGTAATGTCCTCACGGACCGACATAATGCCATCCGGCCAGCGGACCCGAACCCTGACCGGGCCAGCGCCCATGGCAAAAAGCTGCTCAAGGTCGAACTGCGACAAATAGCTTCGCGTTCGGCTGATTTCCCGTCGCTGTAGCCCATCGGCAGATTCCACCTCCACCACCGCGCCGAGCGCCTCGGTGTTGGGATGCGCGCCGACAAGCCTGAGCCGGAAATACCCGTCCGCCTGGGGCGTTTCGTTGACGAGCAACCTCGGGCGCCCCCCAACCTCAGCGAAGAGCAAATCCAGATCGCCATCATTGTCGATGTCCGCCGCCGCGGCGCCTCGACCCGCCAGCGCGTTCGTCAGATCTCCGCTACCCACAGCCGGTACCGGCACAAAGGGTCTCTGGCAGGCCTGACCACAGTTCCAGAACAGCTGGGCCGGTTGCTCGAAGCGCTGGCTCGGCTGCACCCGGTTGATCAGGTTTTCCACGTGACCGTTCACCTGGAGCAGGTCTTCGCGGCCGTCGCCGTCCAGATCAGCGAAAAACAGCCCGAACGTCAGCGCCTGGCGACTGGCCGGACCAATGCCGCTGATAATCGCATTGTCCGCATACTGACTGCCCGTCTTGTCAGCGACGTAAAACGACGTCATCTCGTTCGCAAAGTTGCCAACCGCCAGCGCCAGAGTGCCGCTGGCCAGGCTCCAGGTTGCGTCCACGCCCATGGCGCCGGTGGATTTACCGGTGTTGTCGAAGGCAACGCCGCTGCTCTGCCCCTGCTCACTGAAACGGCCGCTGCCGTCGTTCACGTATAGAAAATTGCGGGTGGTGTCGTTGGCGACAAACAGGTCGACGTCGCCATCGCGGTCAAAGTCGCGCGGCAGCACCGCCAGCGACTTAGCGCTGCCCTCGGGCACCTCGTGCAAACCGGCAGCTTCCGACCGATCAATAAAACTGCCGTCACCCTGGTTGATAAACAGCCTCGGCAGCGAGCCGGGAAAGTTGGTCGGAGGGCCGTATGCTCGGCCGAGCCCGGCTATCTCGTAGTTGGCCTCTCGATCGAGCTGCGGGCTCCACTGAACGTAGTTGACCACCACCAGATCAGGCCAGCCATCGCCGTTAACGTCCGTAAAGCTGGCTCCGGTGCTCCATTCGCTGTCAGTGCCCGCCCCGGCCGCCTCCGGCACCGCCCGGAAACCCGCGCCGTCCAGGTTTTCAAACAACAGGTTGGCCCCAACTGTGGTCAGAAAGATATCCGGGTCACCGTCAGCGTCAGGGTCGCCGATGGCCATTCCCATGACGTAGGCATCGGTCGTCAGACCGACCGCCCGGTCGACGCGAAGAAAGCCCCCCTGACCGTCATTGCGGAAAAGGCCCACCGTCTGCTCGAGCCGCTCCGTCCCCTCGTCGAATGGCCAACGATTGCCGCCCGTCAGCAGAACGTCGGCGTCACCGTCGAGATCAAAATCCAGAAACGCCACACCGCCGATCATCGTTTCGGGCAGGTAGCGCTCGCCGAAAGCGCCGTTTTCAAACTCAAAGTCCAGTCCGGCCGCGGCAGCACGCTCCACAAAGTAAAAACCCGGCAGCGGGACGGCGGGCGTTTCCTGCGTGTTGGCCAGCGGCGCCTCGGGCGTGCTCTCCTCGGGCATGACCTCCTCGACGGACTCTCTGGTGAACCACCAGCCTGTTGCGACGAGCAGCGCTATGCCTCCGAGTGCCAAAAGGGAGCGGCGGAACCAGAGGCTGATGATCGTGTCGTCTTGCGCTTCAGTCATCGGTGGCAATCAGATCTAGGGCGATCTCCAGGGGATAGACCGCCACCGGTTCAGCCGCCACCGCCGCGGCCGGATAGCGGGCCCGCGCCGCCGCAATCGCGCGATCAGCAGCATTGTCGTCAACCCGGTAGCGATCGTGCATCTGCGCATGATGCTCAGCTTCGCTTTGGTTGCCCAGCGCCAGCAGGACGCGCGACAGGCCGTAATGACTGCCGGCTCGCTCCGGATCGGCGTCCAGGACACGGCGGTAAGCATCGCGTGCGGAGGCCAGCGCTGCATCCCGGTCGGGTCCGGCCGCCAGCGCACGGCTCAGGGTGTAGTAGGCCCCGCCAAGCTTCTCCCAGAGGCGATAGTCTCGAGAGAAGTCCATGCCGGCACTGCGGGCCGCCGCAAACGGCGTGGTCGCAAGCTGCTCGAGCGTGTCGATCGCTTGCTCGATGAAACCGTTTTGTAAATTGAGCTCAGCCGTCAGCCAGCCGTGCACCCACGGGAAAGCCAGGTTCTCCGACGCCGCCTGCTGGAGCGTCCTTTCCGCCTCGGCCAGCCGACCTTCCCGAAGGTACACTCGAGCCAGGTTCAGCAGGCCGTGGCCGGTAGCGGTCTCACCGGGGAGCGTTGCCACCTCTTGAAAGGCCGCCTCCGCCTGGCGCAAAGCGCCGCTTTCCGGTTTCCGCAGCAGGCCGATGCCGTAATTGTTCCAGCGACGCCAGGTTGATGGGTCACCCACGCCGCGCATCGCGCTCGCCGCCGCAATATCGATGATCGGGAGCGGATTGGCGGCACCCGGTGAGTCCGTGAAGCGCCGGTAGTATTGCGTGTCAAATTTCCGGTATCGCAGCCGGGCCTCGAAGGAGATTTCGCCCAGCAGGCTCGGCGGAATATTGAAGCGGTAGAAAACTACGTCCGAGGCGCCTGGCGGTATTTGATGGTTGTATAGCGTCGTAAAAATGTCTTCCGCGTTGCGTTCAGCGATCCGGTAACCGTCGCGGTCCAGCACAAAGGCATTCACAAAATGAGCCGCCGGGTCGACCTCACCTTGGCTGTTCATACCGCCCGAAACCGCAATCGGCTCGCCGTTGTGCAGCACGGACACCTCCAGCCAGATCTGGTTGGAATCGGCGGTGCCCTGGGTAAACAGGTGTCCCATCCCTTGGGTGCTTAGCACCACTTCCAGCAGGTAGTCCCGCCCACGCTGCAGCGGATCGGTGATGGAGCTCAAGGGTGCGAGCTGGGGCCCGTCGATACTGCCCTCGCGCAGGCCGAACAGATCGATGCTGACCGATCCTTCGACCATCTCCCGATGCTGCTCAAAGATACGATCGGGATGGTCGAGCAGCGAACCCAGGGCGGTATTGCCAGAGGCAAACAGATGGTTGTGAATCGCCGGCTCGCTCTCACCCGGTTCGACGCTGGCGGCAAAGTCATTGGAAGCCACCCGAGGCATGTGGCACCCGTTACAGCCCGCTTCAGCCTGCTTCGGGTAATAAAAACTCGAAACGCTAGACCCCGACACGCCGCTCAGCAAGAACGAATCGTAGTGGTTCTGGCCACGGAGCCACCGGTATTGATTGAGGGCCTCGGGCAAGTGCACTTTGTGACAGGTCGCGCAAAACTCCGGCTCACCGTGAAGGGATTTAAGCAGCGTGCGCTTGTGAAACGACGGGTTGGCTTTGACCAAAAAGCGGTTGACCCAGCGCAGCGTGGCCGACTCGGAAAACGTAAACGGATAGTACTCCGGCGCTCCGATCACGTAATCGGCGTTGCCCCGCGGGCTGTTGATGTGTTCGATCGCGTGACAGGCCACACAAGTGATCCCCGCCTGAGACGTGGGGTCGGCCACATCATCGAAGTCTGGATCGTTGAACGCGCCCGAGAAAAACGGCACCGGATCGTGGCAGCCCGCGCAAAATCGTGCGCCCTGAACCGATCCGTCGCGGGCCAGCATCTTCTGGCGAGTCTGGCGAACCGAAAAAAGATAGGCCGGATTGTTGAACGAGGCCAGGTGATGGGCCGAGAACTCCCACTGTGCGTGGGTGTCCTCGTGACACTCGGCGCAGTATTGATCGGTCATCAGCAGCTCAGCCGGGATGAGCTCCGCGTTCGCCGTTCGCGCCAGAGAAGGCGAAAAATATTGCTCGCTCGCCTGCGGCAGCGACGTCGATTGGCTTTGCCAGATGACGCCAACGCCCACCAGCGCCAGCAGCGACGCCAGCCCCGCGACCGCCCCACCCCGGCGCCACCGGATGGCTTTCCCCGCCAGCCGATGGAGCACAAACAGCCACACCACCAGCAGCGGCGCCGCCACGTGCAGCCAGTAGGCTGTCGCCCGCACCTGCCCATCGGTCAGCGCAATTCCCGGCAGCCCGCGCGTCAGCACCAGGCCGGACAACAGCAGCACCACCCCGGCGAACAAGATGCCCTGGCCTGCCCTTACCGCCCGTCGGTTGGGCCGTCGATGGGCTCGGCGGTAGTGGCCCGCCGCATAAATGAGCGCGGGCACCACAAACAGCAGCCCGAGCACAACGTGGGCCAAAAACATGTACTGGAAAAACGTGTCCTGAAGCGCGCGGCCCGTAAAGAACTCCAGCAGAGAAACCGCGGACAGGTAGATCGCGTTGATGCTAAGCAGCGCAAAAAGTGTCAGCACGGCAGTCAACACCGGCTTCAGGCGCGGACCGATGACGTCCTTGTACATCTTGCCCCGGCCCGGTCGGCTTTGCGGGGTGTCAGCCGGCGTCACGCTCATCAGCGACCCGACCGAAAGCGCGTGTTGTAGCGGGCGTGAAGCACCGCAGAACGGTCCTGCTCCACGTCCGACGCGGACGGCAGCGGCCCTACCGTCTCGCCGTACTGGGTAAAGAGATCCATATCTTTCGCCCATCCGTGGAAGGTCACCAGCAGCTTTCGGCTCATGCCGGACGCGGGCGGTGGCAGCGAATAGTCAAAGACTAGCTCAAGCGCATCCCCGGGGCCGATAATCGCCAACGCGTTGTCCCGCTCGGCCACCAGCTCGGTTGCCGGCCCGAGTGCCGTGTAGTGGCCGCGCTGATAGCGGGTGTCCCAGAACGTGTCACGGCGCGCGAATTCGTAGGCTGGCTGCATCTGTGGCCCGTTGGTGCGCCGCGCAAAGCCAACATGGCTGACGCGCGCCTCGGTGAGCGTTAACCTCCGATGCTGGACCCCGGTCGGCAGATCGGTCTCTATGACCGCCAGCCGATCGAAGTAGATCTGCTGCTGGGTTCGCAGGCGAAGGCGCGAGACGCCGGCCGGCAGACCGGTGAGCGGCAGCGTCGCCGCCCGAGGCATACCCGCCGGATAGCCAAACGACGGGCGCCAGGCGACCCACTGTCCGTCTTGCTCCAGCTCCAGCGATACCGCGTCGTAGACTCGGTCTGCCTGCCAGGCCGCAAAGAGCGTCTGCGAATATCCGTATTCCACCCAACCGTCAAACACCAGCGCCGGCGCATTCAGCGCGGCGAGGTCTTGCTCAAAATCCAGCGTTATGACCTGTGACGTCTTCAGCAGCCCGGTCAACTGGGGGTCGAGCGCCGGCAATGGTGCCGCCTTTCGGTCAGTCGCCAGGATTTCTTCTCTGATGTCGACACCTCGATGGTCGACCGCGGCCGCCGGCTCGACGTACCGCTTTGCCCAGAGTAGCTCGCCGGTGGCCTGGACTTCGTCAGTCGCCATACGCTCATCGAGCCTTGGCTCCCACTCGGTCGGAAAATCCAGCGCCGTCACTGACACGTGGTCGAGGTAAGCGGATTCCTCCATCGGCTCCGCGATCATCAGCCGCAAAGGGCCACTCCCGGTTTCTGGCGCGTCGATGAGCAGCTTTTCCCAGGGTCGCGGTGCCGCGTACTCGCCAAAACCCAGATTGAAGCCCATCCCGCCAACGCCGAGCACGTCGGTGACAAACCGATACGCTTCGCCGTCCCACTGAAACAGCACTGGGCAGCTCGCCAGCTGACGCTGAGTTTCTGTGATGGAATGCAGGCCCGGGCCCAGGTCGATCTCGGTTTGGTAGACACCGTCAGACCAGTCCAGCGTCACGGCGGCCAGCGCGTCAGCACCACCCAGCCCCACCGTCACCGGCAGCAGGTTCTGGCCGGGCATTGCGGTGGTCGAGGCGTTCCCCAGCACCTGCCAGCGGGATGCCGTTTGCGCCACCACCCGAGTCCCCAGGCCACTGGCGTTGGAACGCATCGACTGACCGGGATCTGTCAATCCGGAAAGGGCCAGCGTGGCAAACGCAAACCGACCGCTCCCCGGAGGTAGCAAGGTGACCTGGCTCTCGTTGGAAATCAGCAGCCCCGGCCCCTGCTCCGTGTCGCTCACGGTCGGACCCAGCACAAGGCCGTTTCCCTCAGCGAGCTTGACCCCGTCGTCCAGCGAAATGAGCTGCCACCGCTGCGCGTCACCCACCAGCAGCTGCGGCGTGCCTGCACCCACAAAATCGTGCAGCAGAAATCGCTCCGGCCGATCAAAGCCGTGGGCGAAGGCCTGCTCGGCGGTCCAGCCTGCGTCTGTGTCTCGCCAAACGGTGACCTTATCACCCCTGATCGCAATCGCCTCCAGCTGACCGTCGACGTCGAGGTCGGCGAGCGTCAGTGCCAGTACCGCCTCCTGCGCCCACGGCGGCAGCGGGTCAGGGGGCGCGCTGTAACGCCACAGGCGATCGTTCAGAAGCACCTGCTGGCCTGTCTCTCCGACCAGTACAAGATCGAGGTCCCGGTCCCGGTCCAGATCGGTCGCTAGGACCTGGCGCGCCGGGATCAACGGCGGCAGATAGTCGTCCAGCCGACGAAAGCTGCCGTTACCGTTATTGCTGATCAGCAGACCCGGACGTTCCGTCCCGATCAGCAGCACGTCCAGGTCGCCGTCATGGTCCGCGTCGAGGACCGCCAGGTCTTGCCACCCGTCAGCACCGACCAGGGGGTCGTCGGGCAGCACCTCAACCCAGTCCTGTCCGTCCTGCGACTGAATCCAAAGTCCATCCGTTGCCAGCAGCAGACGATCGGCGGATCCGTCCCCGTTCATGTCGCCCCAGGCCGAAGCTTGTGGCGCCTGGCTTGGCGTAGCAAGCGGCGCGCACTCGCTGAGGCTGCAGGACCACACCGCGCGCTCTCCGACCAGCGTTAGCGCCACGCTCAGCGAACCATCCTTAGGTTTTGCCAGCGTGCTTCCGTGCACCGCTGGAACGTCAGCCGCAATAAGCACCGGTTCACCAAATGCGGGGCCTTTGGGCGCTCTTCCCGGAGACGTTCCCTCACCCCGGTCACTCGCTGGCCCCTGGCCGGGGGGCGAAACCGGGCGGGCCATCGCCAGCGGCCCCATGCGCGTGTACTTGATCTCAGCCAGACGGCTTTGCGGATTATCTTCAAGACGCTCATAAACCGCTAGCGCCTGCCTCGCCTCCTGACGCTGCCCCAGCCGCTGCCGCGCCAGAAACTGGCCATAGAAAGCGCTTCGGAGATAGCTGTCCTGACGACCCGCGGTTTCGAATCGCTCCAGCGCCTGTTCAGCAGCGCCGGTCTGAAGCAGCACCTGGCCAAGGAAATAATTGGCGTAGGCATCGCCGGGAACCAGTTCTGACGCAGCGCGGAATCGTTCCAGGGCCGCCTCGGTACGTCCCTGATTGAAATGCAGGATCCCGGCCATGAAGTTCGCCCGAGCCTGCTCAGGCCCTGTAACCGTCAGCAGCGGTTCAAGGAGTTCCAACGCCGTCGCCTCATCCCCGGGGTTTTGCCGATTCAGCGTTGCGACGGCCAGGTTGACCCTCGCCATCGGCCACTCGGGCGCCTGGACATAGAGCTCGCGAAACACGTCAGCTGCTGCCGGATAGTCGAAGCGTCCCATCAGCGCAACACCGCGGTTGTTCAAACGCTGCAGCTCGGGATCTTGCTCCGGCGCCTTGTTGCACGCGGTGATGGTCAGCAGTCCGGCGAGCACCACGCGCAACGAAATGCGCGAGGCAAGAGAGAGCCCGCTTGACGAAAGCGTCAGGGAGCGCCGGCGGTTAAGGCGGTTCTGAGACTTCGGATTACTACACATCAAGAACATCAGCTAAAGCGGCAGCGAGCGTCGTCCGTCAGGACGTTTTGCTTTGGACAATTCGCTGCTTGAGGGATTCAATATGGATTTCCTGTTCCTGGCCATCCTGCCAGGCGTGCGCCGGGGTCAGTCCCGGCTCCTTCAAGTACGGATACGCTTCGCTGCGGGTATGAGCCCGCATGTCGTGGCCCTGGCGACGGGCACGCTCCTCGCGAAGCTGAGTGATGTTGATCGGCGCCACCACCACCTTTTCGCCCGGGCCAGGGTCTGCCTGGGCGAGGAGCCGTCCGTCATAGTCCACCACCATGCTGCCGCCCGGCCATCCAAAAGGCGGGTAGTTTTTCATATCCGCCGCCTGGTTTGAAGCCACCACGTAGGCCGTATTTTCCAGCGCCCGGGTCCGGTTGATCAGCGTCCACCAGTCCAGTGGGGCGGCCGTACCCCAGGGGTCCATGTAGGCTGAAACCCGCACCAGGATTTCTGCACCGTTGAACGTGAGCTGACGAAGCACCTCAGGGAACAGCCAGTCGTAGCAGATCGCCACGCCGATCCGACCGATCTCCGTATCGGCCACGGGAAACAGCGGCTCGGGGTAATCGGCGACGTCGTGCGGGCTCGCATGCACCTCCCACGGGATCCAGGGATTGACCTTGCGATATTTCAGCAAGATGCCCTCAGGGCCAATCAGGACGGACGTGTTAAAAACGTGGGAAGGCCAGCGCGGATCAACCTCGAGAAAACTTCCCGACTGCAGGTAGATATTCAGCTCACGGCATAGCTCGTGATATTGAGCGGTGTGTTCATTGGGTACCTCAACCGCGAGGTGCTTGAGCAAGGCCGAGGGGGAGTCGTGAATCGGCGCCGCGTGGGCAAACTCTGGGAAGCTGAACAACCGGACGTCGTGAAATGGCCCATAGCCTTCGACCGTCTGACGGATGATGGTGCACATCCGATCCACCCGCGAGGCGATTTCCCTGCGATGGACCGGATTGGGAAAATTGGTTTGGCAGGCGGCCGCGTAGAAAAGCGTCATCGCCAGTCGGCGCTAATCAGGCGCCAGCCGTCGTCGGTATCGACCCAGCCGGCGGTGACTTCCAGGAGCTCAGCGTTCTCGGGCAGCCAGGCTCGCGGACCCCCGGTCAACAGCACTTTCATGGTGGTGGTGGCGCGCTGATCCATCAGAGTCAGGTCGAGGTCGGTGATCGTGCTGCCAATATTCTGATGCGTCATCATCTGCATGCGCAAAATGCCGTCGAGCGAGCGTCGGTCGAACTGGCCCCGCTGGCCGCCAAAATTGCTGTCGACCCGCTCCATAAAAGCGCCGCGATCGCCGTTTTCGGCCGCCTCCTGCATGGCGTTTATGGTGTCTCGAAGTCGCTGCTCGGCCGGCGCACGCTCGCAGCCGGCAAGAAGGAGCGCTGCCGCAAGCGCCACGCACGTCGCGGCGACGTTGCGGCCGATGCTCATCATATTCAGAAAACCGCTCAGGCGCGGCCACGGTGCTACGGTCATTCCGATCCGCCAAACGGTCGACGCGCCGTCTTACTGATCTTCAAGAATCGCCTCCAGCACCTGGCCAGCGACGTCGATCAGGTCAGCCTCCGTGACCACCCCCACCAGCTTGCGATCCTTCACCACCGGCAGACAGCCAATACCCCGATCTCTCAGGTAGCGAATAGCGTCTACCGTGCGGCAGTCCGGCGCCACGCAGAACGGGTCAGGCTCCATAATGTCTCGCACCGGCGCCGACTGCTCGTTTTGCCTCAGCCCGCGAGCCACAATCCGCAGGAGATCGTGGTGCGAGACCAGCCCGACCAACTCCCCGCTGTCGTCTTCGACCGGCACGTGGCGAATGTGTTTCCACTCCATCAAGCTGGCCGCAAAATCCACCAGGTCATCCGCTCGCACCGTAAACAGATCGGTGGTCATAAACTGGCTGACCGAGCGGTAGCTGTCGCGCCAGTCGAGGCTTTCGGTGACCTGGGCGATGGGCCATTCGCTAACGGGCGTCTCGTCGCGCTGATTCACGACAATAGCCTCGGTCAGGTTGCGCATTTTTTGATCGGTGGTGCGCCCGCCGCCCATGGCCTCCAGCGAGCTCATCACCCACCGGGACCCGGTCTGGCGGGTCTCCAGGCGCCGTTCGATGACGCCCATGTATCGATCGATGTCGGCGGCATCGATGCCGACACGCTTAAGGCCCGACCGCGCCCGCGGAACCAGCTGATCACGCAGCAGATCGACGGCGCTGATCCCCTCTTCATCCAGCCAGGTGAATTGAGACCGCAGTCCGTTGGTGGCCGCCGCAAAAAAGTTGGAACGCGCGTCTTCAAACTTGAGACGCTGCGTGATCTCCTCCGCCTCGTCCGCGAGATCGGACATCAGGCCAAAAAACAGCGCCGAGTTTGCCACCTCGTCCAGGACCGTTGGCCCTGACGGCAGTATCCGATGTTCGATTCGCAGGTGCGGCTTGCCTTCGGTAATGCCGTAGCAGGCCCGGTTCCACCGGTAGACGGTGCCGTTGTGGAGACGCAGCGCGTTGAGTCCCGGCGCCCTGCCCGCCTCAATTTCTGCCATCGGATCGGCACCTGAGTCGGTGGTCAGCACCACGCGGAATCGAGCGATATCCTCCTGGAAAATCTCCAGCACCGATTTTTCGATCCAGTGGTCGCCAAAATGCACGCGAGGCTGCAGGCCACGGGAACGATGGACATCGGAGCGCGTGTCGATGGAGTGCTCAAAAACCGCGATCCGCGACTCCTGCCATAGTCGCTTGCCCAGCAGGGTCGGTGAGTTCACCGCTGCCGCCAAGACCGGGCCAGTAATCGCCTGCGCCACGTTGTAGAGGTTGGCAAACTCATCTGGCGCCACCTGAAAATGAATCTGAAACGACGCGTTGCAGGCCTCCAGCATCACGTTGTCGTGGGTGAGGTCCAGCCGGTCGGGTCCTTCGATATCGAGGTTGAACTCCGAGCCACGCAGCTGCCGGATAGCATCGTTCAACGCCCGGTAGCGCGGCATCGGCACCATGGAGTCGAGGCTGAGATGCGACTGCGCCAGCGTCGGCAAGATGCCGCAGAGGACCACCGCCTCACCGCGCGCAGCCGCCGCGCTGCGGGCGATTTCCATCACCTCCAGCGCTTCGTTCTCCATCCGCCGCAGGCAGTCTCCGCCCAGTTCCAGCGGCGAAAGATTAGCTTCGAGGTTGAATTTGCCGAGCTCGAAGGTAAAGCGCTCGTCGGTGATCGCTTCCATCATTTGCTCGGCGGTCATGCTGGGTTTTCGTGCGCGGTCAACCAGGAACATCTCCTGCTCCGCGCCGATACGCCGGATACCGGTTTCGAACAGGTTTCTGTTGAGCATCTCCTCCAAAGCGCGCAGGTCCGTCAGCAGCGCCTTCATAAAGTCGCGCTTGACCTGTTCGTTTGTGCTGGAATCGACTGACTGTTCGCCCATTGGCGCGCCCCTTATTCTGTGCCGTAAATCTGCAGAGCCATTGGTTTTCCGCCGGAGCGCCGGCTTTACCCCGGCCGAACGCGCCGCCCCGCGCCCATTATGAAAGCGCTGACCGGGTCAGCACAAATTCCTGCATGCCGTTGCGCAGCAGGAAGGAGCGATTTGGGGAAAAACTCGGCCAAGCGCGCTTCAGCACATTGGGGACATGGCGATCGGTGCGGGTAACCTCACTGCTGCCTGGATCGACAAGCAGCGTCGCCTCGTCCACCACGCTGTAGCGGCCCGGCTGGTCGGCGTAGGGCGTTCGGGTGGCCATGCATACCAGCAGCGGACAGGGCGTGCCGGTGTGCGCTTCAAGCCAGGTACCGAGCACGGACAGCTCATCCGAGGCCATGTAGTTTGGCAGGTCCCAGGCCAGTACACCGTCGAAAGGACCCCAGTCGCGATAGGCCTCAAGCGCCATTTCGAAAGCGGTGCCCTTAAGCGAGATGTCGAGATCCATGACGCTGAAGCTGGCGCCGAGCTTTTGGAAGAACCCTAGGGTCTGAGCATGGACCTTTCCCAGATCCAGGATACGGGGTGATTCGAGCCCGCTTTGCGCCAGGCTCTCGATCCAAAGCTTGAAAGCCCGCGATTCGTAGCCGACGGGCGCATCAGAAGCTGGGTCCGAGGCATCCGGACCCAGCGGTTGAAACTGGGTTTCAGACTTTCCCGGGAAGCTTCGCGTCAGTAGTCGGGCCAGCAGGTTTGGCATTGTCACCTGAGTCTTTTTTGGCGGCCGGAGCCGGCGCGGAGGCGGGTCGGTTCTTGGGCGACATATCGATATTGCCCTTGAACTGGGCCCCGTCTTCCAGCCCTACTCTCGGAGCCTGTATGTTACCCAAAACATGACCGGAACGGCGCACTTCAATCTGTTCTTCGCCGACCAGGTCACCTTCGACGCGACCCTCAACGATGATGACGGCCGCTTTGATGTGCGCCTTCACCACGCCGCTGCCGCCCACGGTGACCACGTTGTCCGGCAAGGCAATGTCGCCTTCAACCTTCCCCTCAACCAGCAGGTCTTCGGTGCCGGCAATGTTGCCATTGACCGTCAGCGAGCTGCCGATGACGGCCGGCGGAGCGGTCGAAAAACTCGCGGTGCCGGCGCTCTCCTGGCCGCCGGCCTCAGCGAACGGGGGAGCGCTGGATTTGTCACTTTCGTCTTTTTTCCACATGGCTGGTCTGCCTTACTCTCAATGAATGGTCCGAAGGCCGGAGTCTAGCGCCAAAATCTCTCAATTGCTGCCACCTGGACCACAGAAATTTGCGGGATTGTCCAAGCCTGCTGACCCCACCCCCGCAATGCTATATTACCGCGCTCGATCCTCACGCATGGTAGGCACCGACTTGAAACCCTGGCTATCGAACTACACCGAAGGCGTACCGGAATTCATCGACATCAGCGAGTTCAACTCCATCGTTGACGTGCTGGAGCAGACGGTTGCGAAGTTCGCCGACCGACCGGCGTACTCCAACATGGGCAAGACGCTGAGCTATCGCGACCTGGACCGCCTCAGCAGCCAGTTTGGCGCGTATCTCAAACACGAACTCGGCCTTCAGCCCGGTGAGCGGATGGCCATCATGATGCCGAATCTGCTGCAGTACCCGATCGTGCTGTTCGGCGCCCTCCGGGCCGGCTTGACGGTGGTCAACACCAATCCGCTCTACACCGCCAGGGAACTCAAACATCAGCTCAACGACTCTGGAGCGGTGGCGGTGCTGGCGCTGGAAAACTTTGCCGCAACGCTTGAGAAGGTGGTGCCCGAAACCGGTGTAAAGCATGTCCTGCTGACCGCCTTGGGAGACTGCCTGGATTTTCCCAAGCGGCAGATCACCAATTTTGTCGTCAGACACGTCAAAAAGCTGGTCCCTGCGCACGGCCTGAACAACGCCACGTGGTTTAACGACGCGCTCGCGAAAGGCAAAGGTCATTCGCTGACCAAGGCGGAGCTGGATCACGGCAGCCTGGCGTTTTTGCAGTACACCGGTGGCACCACGGGCGTTGCCAAGGGCGCCATGCTCTCGCACGGCAACATTGTCGCCAACATGCAGCAATCGTCAGCCTGGGTTGGCACGGCCATCGAGCCGGGGCAAGAAGTCATTATTACCGCCCTGCCGCTGTACCATATCTTCGCGCTCACCTCGAACTGCCTGGTCTACATGAAGTTTGGCGCGCACAACCACCTGATCACCAACCCCCGCGATATGGACGGGTTTGTCGATGAGCTGGGGAAAATTCCGTTTACGACCCTCACCGGGGTCAACACCCTGTTCAACAGCCTGCTCAACCACCCGCGCTTTGGCCAGCTGGATTTTTCAACGCTTAAGGTGACCCTGGGTGGCGGCATGGCGGTACAGCGGGCGGTTGCGGAGCGCTGGAAAGAGGTCACGGGCTGCCCCCTCGTCGAAGCCTACGGACTGACGGAAACCTCTCCGGGCGCCTGTATCAACCCGGTGCACATGCAGGAATACAACGGTTATATCGGCCTGCCGATTTCCTCGACCGAAGCGGTCATCAAGGACGAAGACGGAAATAACCTGCCTCCCGGCGAGTCGGGAGAGCTGTGCATTAAAGGCCCACAGGTGATGCAGGGTTACTGGCAGCGTCAGGAGGAGACCGACAAGGTGATGACCGACGACGGCTACCTGCGCACCGGCGACATGGCCGTGATGACCGAAGACGGTTTCTTTAAGATCGTCGATCGCAAGAAGGACATGATCCTCGTTTCAGGCTTTAACGTGTATCCCAATGAAATTGAGGATGTGGTGGCCGCCCATCCGGGTGTCGTTGAGGTGGCTGCGATCGGCCAACCCGATGACAAATCGGGTGAAGTCGTCAAGATCTGTGTCGTCAAGAAAGATCCGGAGCTGACCGAAAAAGCGCTGCGCGATTATTGCAAAGAGCAGCTGACTGGCTACAAGGTGCCGCGAGTTGTGGTGTTTATGGATGAACTGCCCAAGACCAACGTCGGCAAGATTCTGCGCCGCGAGCTGCGCGACAGCCAGTAGCGATTACTCGGCGCTGCGCTCGGCGTCCAGGGCATCCGCGTAGGCGCCAAGCAGCGTCCAAAGCGGCACCTCACTCTCGGGCGGGATGTGGGAGAACTCAAGGCCGACGTTCTCCCGATCGTAGCGCACCACCTTGCCGAACAGCGCGATCGTCTTCTGTTCGGCCAGCAGCAGCTCCACGCTCATCTCGTCACCGAGCGAACCCTCCCAATCGTCCGGTCGGCGCATCAGCAAGCCGCTGGCAGAGATATCAACCACCTCGCTGTCCCAGAGTTCACCCTGGCGCAGCACCACGACCTCGGCGCGAAGGCTCATGCGCCGATAGCGAGTGCCGATGTCTTTCTGCTTGAGCATGGCTGGTCAGTATACCCGGTCTAATCCTGAGTTTTGCCCGGTGGTTTGACGAGCGCTGCCGGTTTGAGTCCAGCGTCCTGAAAGCGCTCGCTGATCCGATCTTTGAGCTTGTCGATGGTTGCCGACTCGCTCGGACCAAACAGATCGTCCTGGCGCTGACTTTCCTTTAGCTGACTGACGCCCACGCCCAGCAGGCGAATCGCGCAGTCTGGATGCCTGCGCCACCAGCGGCTGAACAACCCTCGGGCAGCCCGGCTGATGCTTTGATCGTCATCGACGGCCGTGTGCAGCGAAAGCTGGCGGCTGAGCGTGGTGAAATCTGCAAGGCGAATCTTTACCCGAACCACCTGCCCGCTGATGCCCTTGCGACGCAGGCGCGCGCCGACCGCCGCGGATAGACTCAAGAGCTGGCGGTCACAGGCGTCAAATTCGGTGAGATCGCGGCCGTAGGTTTCCTCATGGCTGACCGACTTGTCCTCACGGTCCGGCACTACCGGCCGCTCGTCGAGCCCCTGTGCCAGCTCGCTCAGACGATCCGCGTGTTTCCCCAAAAGCGACCGGAGGCGTCCGTCCGGCTGCCGTCGAAGGTCGCCGATGGTGGTGACGCCGATGGTCGCCAGTCGCTCTGCGGCTTTTTTGCCCACCCCCCAGATCCGCCTGACCGGCAGCGGGTCGAGGAACGGCTGCGGCGGATGAGGCACTACCGTCAAGCCGTCGGGCTTGTCGAGATCTGACGCCACCTTCGCCAGGAACTTGTTGCTGGCCACCCCCACCGACGCAGTCAGGTTGAGCGTTTCGTCAATCCCCTGCCGGATCTTGGTTGCGATGTCGATTCCGCTGCCGTGGAGCTTTTTGCTGGCGGTCACGTCGAGGAACGCTTCATCGAGCGACAGCGCTTCGACCAGCGGCGTGTAGCGGTGAAAGACAGCAAAGACCTGGCGGGACACCTCGGCGTAGACTCCCATGCGATTGGGAACAATCAGCAGGTCGGCGCACAGCCGCCGGGCTCGCGACACCGGCATCGCCGAGTGAATGCCAAACCCTCGGGCCTCGTAGCTTGCGGCGGCAACCACACCCCGCGCACCGGCGCCGCCCACCACCAGCGGCTTGCCGCGAAGCTCGGGGTTATCCCGCTGCTCGACCGACGCGTAAAACGCATCCATGTCCACGTGGAGAATGGTGCGTAGCGCCGTCACGGTCTCAGCGGCGGCGGCCGGGAATCACTGAATTTTCTCCGGGCGCATGTAGGGGAACAGCAGCACATCTCGGATCGACGCTGAGTCGGTCAACAGCATCACCAGCCGATCGATGCCAATCCCCTCACCCGCCGCCGGCGGCATGCCGTATTCGAGCGCGCGGACATAGTCCGCGTCGTACTGCATCGCCTCCTGGTCGCCGGCTTCGCTGTTCGCCACCTGCTGCTGAAAGCGTCGGGCCTGATCTTCCGGATCGTTAAGCTCCGAGAAGCCGTTCGCAATTTCCCGACCGGCGATGATGAGCTCAAAGCGGTCCGTCAGCTCAGGATCGCTGTCGCTGCAGCGCGATAGCGGGGACACCTCGGTGGGATAGTCGGTGATGAAGGTCGGCTGAGTAAGCTCTCCCTCCACGGTCTTTTCGTAGATTTCGATCTGCAGCTTGCCCCAGCCCCAGCTGTCCTCGAGAGGAATTTGCAGACGCTCCGCGTGCCGACGCAGTATCGCCACGTCGCGCAGTTCGCTCTCCTGGATGTCCGGGTTATGGTCGAGCACCGCTTGGGCCACCGACAACCGGGTAAACGGCTGACCGAAGTCCAGATCCTGGCCTTGATAAGTCAGCGCCGTCTGGCCCAGCACGTGCTCTGCCAGCCCGCGCAGCAACGCCTCGGTGAGATCCATCAAATCGTGGTAGGTCGCGTAGGCCCAGTAAAACTCCAGCATGGTGAACTCGGGGTTATGCC
The DNA here is from genome assembly GCA_039033415.1 of Pseudomonadota bacterium. Taxonomy (NCBI): domain Bacteria; kingdom Pseudomonadati; phylum Pseudomonadota; species Pseudomonadota bacterium. Next base: position 78,014 of record JBCCCR010000009.1, read on the forward strand.
GGGTCGACACACCTTCGTTGCGGAAATTCCGGTTGATCTCGAACACCCGCTCAAAGCCGCCCACCGTGAGGCGCTTTAGATAAAGCTCCGGCGCCACGCGAAGGTACAGATCGAGATTCAGGGCGTTGTGATGCGTGGTAAACGGTCTGGCCGCGGCGCCGCCGGCGATGTAGTGCATCATCGGGGTTTCCACTTCCAGAAATTCGCGCGCCTCAAAAAACTCGCGAATGTACTTCACGATCGCCGTCCGCTGACGAAACACCGCTCGCGAAGATTCGTTGACGATCAGGTCGACGTAGCGCTGGCGATAGCGCATCTCCTGGTCGGTCAGGCCGTGAAACTTTTCCGGGAGCGGCCGCAGGCATTTGCTGAGCAGCTTCAGCTCGCTGACCGCCACCGACAGCTCGCCTTTGTTGGTGCGATACATCACGCCAGTCAGGCCGACGACGTCGCCGAGATCCCAGCGTTTGAACTGCGCGTAGACGCCTTCCGGCAGGCCGTCGCGCTGCAGAAAGAGCTGGAGGTCACCGGACCCATCGCGCAGCGTGGCAAAACTCGCCTTGCCCATGACCCGGCGTGCCATCAGCCTGCCGGCCAGGCTGACCTCAAACGCGCCTTCTTCGAGCGCCTCCTTGGTGTGCTCACCGTACCGGCCCCGAAGCTCGGTACAGCGATTCGCCGGCGTGAAGCCGTTTGGATAGGCAATGCCGGCTTGACGAAGCTCCGAGAGCTTCTGGCGCCGCTCGGCGATGAGACGGTTTTCGTCTTCCGGTTGGTGGTTGTTGGAGTCGTCGCTCATAGTCCCTGCTTCAGGCTCGCCTCAATAAAGTTGTCCAGATCGCCGTCCAGCACCGCCTGCGTATTGCCGGTTTCGTGGGCGGTGCGAAGATCTTTGATCCGAGATTGATCCAGCACGTAGGAGCGGATCTGGCTGCCCCAGCCAATGTCGGACTTAGCGTCCTCTGCGGCCTGCTGATCCGCCTGCTGTTTCTGCATCTCCACCTCAAACAGCCGGGCCTTCAGCTGCTTCATGGCCGTGGCCTTATTCTTGTGCTGGCTACGGTCGTTCTGGCACTGCACCACAACGTTGGTTGGCAGGTGCGTGATCCGAACCGCCGATTCGGTCCGGTTGACGTGCTGACCGCCGGCGCCGCTGGCGCGATACACATCGATCCGCAGATCGGCGGGGTTGATATCAATTTCGATTGAGTCATCGATTTCCGGCGAGACAAACACCGCGGCAAACGAGGTGTGGCGACGGTTGCCCGAATCGAACGGCGACTTGCGCACCAGGCGATGTACGCCGGTCTCGGTGCGGGCCCAGCCAAAGCAGTAGTCACCCTTGACGTGGATTGTGGCGCTCTTGATGCCTGCGACGTCACCAGCAGAACACTCGATCAGTTCCGTATCCCAGCCGTGGCGTTCACACCAGCGCAGATACATGCGCAGCAGTATTTCAGCCCAGTCCTGGGCTTCGGTGCCGCCAGAGCCGGCCTGAATATCAATGAAGGCGTTGCCCGGGTCCATTTCCCCCGAAAACATGCGCTGGAATTCCAGCGCCGCCGTGGATTTTTCCAGCCGGGCCGCATCCTGCTCGACGGCGGTGACGGTTTCTTCGTCCTCTTCAGCCTCCGCCATTTCGAGCAGATCGACGGCGTCGGTCACCCCCTGACTGATTTCATCCAGCGTTTCGATGACGCCGCTTAAGCGCGACCGCTCCTGGCCGAGCTGCTGGGCGCGCTCGGGATCATTCCAGATCTCCGGGTTTTCCAGCTCAAGATTGACTTCGTCCAGACGCTCACGCTTTTCAGCGTAGTCAAAGATACCCCCTGAGCGCAGCCTCGCGCGTCGCGATATCGTCCAGTTGAGCTTTGAGCGGACCCAGTTCCATTGCGTTTTCCTGCACGCCAAAAAGCCGCGTATTGTAGCAGAGCCGACTGCCTCGTTTCGCGGTCAGCGAGCCCTATTCAGGTGGCCGACCTTCAGGCCGGCTGGAGGTGTCGGACGTTGAGCTGGAGCGATTGGCGACCACGAAACTCATTGAGTTCCAGCGCAAATACGAGGTGCAGGGCGTGGCCCAGATCGCGAACGTGGTCGGCATCGTAGCCGAACGCGATCGCGTCCACTTCAACGCCGTCGAGCTTCACGCGCATCTTGCTGTGTCCCCGGCCAACCCCGCGCAGGGTGACCACGCTTACCGGATTGTCGAACTGAGGCTCAGCAAACCCCTGCCCCCACGGACCGCCGCTGGCCAGGGCTTGTGCCAGCTCCGCCGAAAGGTCGTCAGCGCTCAACGGACCATCGGTGCGAAGGGTCTGCGTCAGCTGGTCGGCCTCCAGCCGCTGCGAGGCCACCGTTTCAAAGGCCGCTTCAAACGCCGCCAGGCTACGCTCGCTGAGAGTGAGTCCTGCCGCCATGGCGTGGCCACCAAACCGCTGGATCAACCCAGGCGCCCGCGCATCTACCTCAGCGATCGCGTCTCGGATATGAAAGCCACGAATCGATCGCGCCGAACCTTTCCACGTCTCGGCGCCGGGGGCTTCCGGCGCAAAGGCCACCACAGGCCGGTGATGGCGATCCTTCAGTCGCGACGCTACCAGCCCGACGATCCCCTGGTGCCACTGGGGGTCCCACAGGCTCAAAGAAAAGCGTTCGGACCAGTCAGGCGCTTCCGCCAGCCCGTCCGAGACCTCCAACGCCTGCGCCTGCATGTCGTCCTGCAGGCTACGCCGCTCGCTGTTCAGGCGATCGAGCTCCGCTGCCAGCGACGCGGCACGGTCCGGGTCATCGGTCGTTAGACACTCGATACCGGCCGCCATGTCTTCCAGCCGGCCGGCCGCATTCAGCCTCGGGGCCAGCCCAAACCCAAGGTCAGCCGCCGTCGCCCGCCCGAGATCCCGCCCCGCCGCCTGCGCCAGCGCCGAAATACCCGGGACGCAGCGGCCGGCGCGCATGCGTCGCAAACCGTTTTCGACCAGGATGCGATTGTTGACGTCCAGCTGGACGAGATCAGCGACCGTTCCCAGCGCAACAAGATCGAGCCATTGGCCCAGATTCACGTCCCCCGCCCTCGCCACGCCGCGGTCGACCAGTTCGGCCCGAACGGCCGCCAGCAGGTAGAACATCACGCCGACCCCGGCGAGATGTTTCGAAGGAAAGTGATCGTCCGGCAGATTGGGATTCACCACCGCGTTGGCTGCCGGCAGCTTGGGGCCCGGCAGGTGATGGTCAGTGATGACTACCTGCATCCCCAGATCGCGGGCGGCCTGGGTCCCGGCAAGGCTGGCGATGCCGTTGTCGACTGTCACGATCAGGTCCGGGCTCAGGTCCCGCAGGTGGGCCACAAGGCTCGGCGTCAGACCATAGCCGTCAGCAAACCGGTTGGGCACGCGAAAGTGCAGATCTGCGGCTCCCAGCGCTGCGAGACCCCGCATGGCCAGAGCGCTGCCGGTGGCACCGTCAGCGTCGAAGTCACCAACGATGACAATCCGCTGGTGCTGGGCGATCGCGTCAGCGGTCAGCGACGCGGCCTCAACGAGCCCACCGAGCGTCTCCCGGTGGTGCAGGCGGTTCAGTCGATGGTTGAGGTCGTCGAAGCGGTCGACGCCGCGAGCTAGGTAAACACGCTCTAAAACAGGATGAAGTTTACCGCTTAAATCATTGTTTTTAAGCGGTATTTCTCGACGTAAAATGCGCACATCAGGCGCTGTAGGAAACGCTCAGGATCTCGTACTCGCGCTCGCCGCCGGGCGCCACCACGTCTACGACGTCACCTTCTTCTTTGCCGATGAGGGCACGAGCGATAGGGGAACTGACGGAGATGAGCTGTTTCTGGATGTCAGCTTCTATATCGCCGACGATCTGATACTTGAGCTGCTTGCCCGACTCCAGGTCTTCCAGCTCAACCAGCGCGCCAAAAACCACCCGGGCACCCGGATTAAGCTTCGAGACGTCGATCACCTCAGCGTTGGACAGGGTGCGCTCCAGGTCCGAGATGCGACCCTCGATAAAACCCTGCTGCTCTTTCGCGGCGTGATACTCAGCGTTCTCCTTGAGATCGCCATGAGCCCGCGCCTCGGCAATTGCATTGATGACCGCTGGCCGCTCTTCGGATTTCAGCCGCTCAAGCTCTTTTCGAAGGCGTTCTGAGCCTTGCTTCGTGATGGGTGGACGTCTCATTTCTTCAGCTCCTGATGCAGATCGCCCAGCGCGTTAACCCGGGTCTTTTCCAGGTAGTCTAACGCGTGTAGCGTGGCTCGAGCGCCTGCAACGGTCGTTGAATAGTTGACCCGGAAGTTTAAGGCCTCCCGACGGATCGAGAAGGAGTCCTGGATCGCGCGGCGCCCTTCTGTCGTGTTGCAGATGAACTGCACCTCGTTGTTCTTGATGATATCAACAATGTGCGGGCGGCCTTCCTGGACCTTGTTGATCCTCTCACAGTCGATGCCGGCCGCGACCAGCGCCTTCCACGTGCCGTCGGTGGCGATCAGGCTAAAACCTTTCCGGATCAGGTCACGCCCCAGCGACAGGACCCGCGACTTGTCCGCGTCCCGCACGCTGATGAACGCCTGACCGCTGGTCGGCATCACCACTCCGGCCCCGACCTTTGCCTTGGCATACGCCGACCCGAAGGAACGACCGATGCCCATGACCTCTCCGGTGGACCGCATCTCCGGTCCGAGCAGCGGATCCACCCCCGGAAACTTGAGGAACGGAAACACCGGTTCTTTCACCGAGAAGAAGTCCGGCACCACCTCACTCTCGATGCCCTGGCTGGCCAGCGACTGGCCCGCCATACAGCGCGCCGAGACTTTGGCGAGCTGCACGCCACACGCCTTGGAAACAAAAGGTACAGTTCGTGAGGCCCGCGGATTGACCTCCAGCACAAAAATGGTGTCACCCTGAATGGCAAACTGCGTGTTCATCAGGCCCACCACCTTGAGCGCATGGGCCATTTTTTCGACCTGTTCGCGCAGCTTGTCCTGCATACCCGGACTCAGCGAGTGGGCCGGCAGCGAGCAGGACGAGTCGCCGGAGTGCACGCCGGCCTCCTCGATGTGTTCCATGATGCCGCCGATCACCACCTGCTCACCGTCACAGATCGCGTCGACGTCCACCTCGGTGGCATGATCCAGGAAGCGGTCCAGCAGCACCGGAGAGTCGTTGGACACCCGGACAGCCTCGGACATATAGCGCTTCAGATCGGTCTCGCCGTAGACAATCTCCATCGCCCGTCCGCCCAGCACGTACGAGGGCCGAACGACCAGCGGGTAACCAATCTCGCGGGCCAGCGCTAACGCCTCCTCAGCATTACGGGCCGTGCGGTTGGCCGGCTGACGCAGCTCAAGGTCTTTGAGCAGACGCTGAAACCGCTCCCGGTCTTCCGCCAGGTCGATGCTGTCGGGCTGGGTGCCGATAATCGGCACGCCGGCCGCTTCGAGCGCCCGGGCCAGCTTGAGCGGCGTCTGTCCGCCAAACTGGACGATGACGCCCTCAGGTTTTTCGAGCGCCACAATCTCCAGCACGTCCTCGAGCGTCAGTGGCTCGAAGTAGAGCCGGTCGGACGTGTCGTAGTCGGTTGAGACGGTCTCCGGGTTGCAGTTGACCATGATGGTCTCGAAGCCGTCATCCCGCAGCGCCAGTGCCGCGTGCACGCAGCAATAGTCGAACTCAATGCCCTGCCCGATACGATTCGGCCCGCCGCCGAGCACTATGATCTTGCGCCGGTCGGAAGGCTCCGACTCGCAGACCTGCTCATAGGTGGAGTACATGTAGGCCGTGGCTGACGAAAATTCGGCCGCACACGAGTCAACGCGCTTGTAAACGGGCCGGATGTTCAGGGAGTGGCGCAGATGACGAACGGCCTTCTCGTCGCTGTTGAGCAATTCGGCCATGCGCGAATCTGAGAAGCCAAGCCGCTTGTATTCGGTCAGGCGCTCGGCCGTCAGGTATTCGATGCCTTTCTCCTGAAGCGTTTGCTCCAGGCGTATCAGACGCTCGATCTGCGCAAGAAACCACGGATCGATGAACGTCAGGCGGTGCAGTTCATCCAGCGAATAACCAAAGCGGAATCCGTCTGCAACGTAGCGAATGCGGTCGGGGCCGGGCTGGCCGAGCTCCCGCGCCAGCTGGTCGCGAGACGCCTCGTCCTGGCTGTGAAGGATTGGCGTCAGGCCATCGCAGCCGGTCTCGAGGCTGCGCATCGCCTTTTGGAGCGATTCTGAGAAGGTGCGGCCGATGGCCATCGCTTCCCCCACCGACTTCATCTGGGTAGTGAGCCTCGCGTCCGCGTTGGCAAACTTCTCGAACGCAAAGCGGGGTATTTTGGTGACCACGTAGTCGATGGCAGGCTCAAACGATGCCGGCGTGGCGCCGCCGGTGATCTCGTTGGCCAGCTCGTCGAGCGTGTAGCCCACCGCGAGCTTTGCCGCCACCTTGGCGATGGGAAAACCGGTGGCTTTGGAGGCCAGCGCCGAGGACCGCGACACTCGCGGGTTCATCTCGATCACGATCATCCGGCCGTTCTTGGGATTGATCGCAAACTGCACGTTGGAGCCGCCCGTCTCTACCCCAATTCTGCGCAGCACCGCCAGCGAAGCGTCGCGCATCCGCTGGTATTCCTTGTCGGTCAGGGTCAGCGCCGGAGCAATGGTGATGGAGTCCCCGGTGTGAACACCCATGGGATCCAGGTTCTCGATCGAGCAGATGATGATGCAGTTGTCGGCCCGATCGCGGACCACCTCCATCTCAAACTCTTTCCAGCCGAGCACCGACTCCTCGATCAGCACCTGGTTGGTTCGCGACAGCTCAAGGCCACGCGTCACGATCTCAACAAACTCTTCGCGGTTGTAGGCGATACCACCGCCGCTTCCACCCATCGTGAAGGACGGGCGGATAATGATCGGGTAGCCATACTCCGGCTGACGCTCCAGCGCTTCTTCCAGGCTGCCGACGATCGTCGAGCGGCAAACCTCCAGATCGATATCGCGCATGGCGTCCGCAAAACGCTCGCGGTCCTCGGCCATGTCGATGGCGTCTGGCGAGGCGCCGATCAGCTGCACGCCGTGTTTATCGAGGACGCCGTTGCTCACCAGATCCAGGGCGCAGTTGAGGGCGGTCTGGCCTCCCATGGTGGGCAGCACCGCGTCGGGCTTCTCCACCTCAATAATTCGCTCAACCGACCGCCAGTTGATGGGCTCCACGTAAACCGCGTCCGCCGTTTCGGGATCGGTCATGATGGTTGCCGGGTTGGAGTTCACCAGGATGACCCGGTAGCCTTCCTCCCGCAGCGCCTTACAGGCCTGCGTACCCGAGTAATCGAACTCACAAGCCTGCCCGATCACAATCGGGCCCGCGCCGATAATCAGGATGTTTTTGATGTCAGAGCGCTTAGGCATTGGCGTGCTCCTTCATCAGGTCGATGAACTCATCGAACAGGGAGCGAATATCGTGAGGGCCCGGGCTGGCCTCCGGGTGCCCCTGAAAGCCAAAGGCCGGACTGGCGTTGTGCCGAACTCCCTGCAGCGACCCGTCAAACAACGAACGGTGGGTGGCCGTCAGGTGCTCGGGCAGCGTCTCTTCGTCGACCGCAAAGCCGTGATTCTGGCTGGTGATAAACACCCGGCCACTGGCCACTTCCGCCACCGGATGGTTGGCCCCGTGGTGGCCAAATTTCATCTTCACGGTCTTTGCCCCGCTCGCCAATGCGAGCAGCTGATGGCCCAGACAGATGCCAAAGGTGGGTACCTTCTGTTCGAGAAACGTCCTGATCGCGTCGATCGCGTAGGTGCAGGGCTCCGGGTCTCCCGGCCCGTTGGACAGGAACACGCCGTCTGGCTTGAGCGCCAGCGCCTCTGGGGCGGGCGTCTCGGCGGGCACCACCGTCAGCTCGCAACCGCGGTCCGCGAGCAGCCGAAGGATGTTTCGTTTGACCCCAAAATCGTAGGCCACCACCTTAAACGAGGTCGGTGCCGCCGTCCGAAACGCGTTGGCGTCCAGATCGAAGCCGCCTTCGCTGAAAGCATAAGGCTTCTCGGTGGTAACGACCCGCGCCAGATCCATGCCCTTCAGACCAGGAAAGCTGCGGGCCTTTTCCACCAGCACCTCCGGGTCAAGGTCCTCGCCGACCCCGATGCAGCCATTCTGCGCTCCGCCGTCGCGCAGCAGCCGCGTCAGGTGACGGGTATCGATATCCCAGATGCCCCGAATCTGCTCGCTGAGCATGTATTGACCCAGATCGGTTTCGCTGCGCCAGCTGCTGGCCCGTAGGGGCAGGTCCCGGATAATCAGTCCGGCGGCGGCAGGGACACCGCTCTCGCGATCGGAGTCGTTGCAGCCCGTGTTGCCGATGTGCGGACAGGTCAGCGTGACGAGCTGGCGGCTGTAGGACGGATCCGTCAGGATCTCCTGGTAACCCGACATAGCGGTGTTGAACACCACCTCGCCGTCACTGACGCCGTCGGGGCCAAGACCGCGCCCGTGAAAAACGGCGCCGTCAGCCAGCGCGAGTACTGCGGGCCGGGAACTCATGAAAGTGGAAAAAGGACGGCCGGAGCGCGATGCGGGGCCAATGCAGAACGGAGCAGAGATGACGTATTCACGGGCGTGGAAGTTTACGCAAGCGGGGCGCTGGCGTCTATCGCCAAACCAGAGATTTTTGCCGAGTGGACCCTACGGTTTTTTCTGTGGATTGGGCCTGCGAGACGAACGGTTCGGCCCAAATGCGCTATCCGTAGACGTCGGTGAGAGCGTAGCGTCCGGGCGGCTGTTTGACGATCCAGCGGGCTGCCGCCAGGGCGCCGTCAACAAAGGCGGCGCGTGACGCCGCGCGATGGGTCAGCTCCAGGCGCTCGTGCTCAAGCGCCACGTGAACCGTATGGTCTCCCACCACCTCACCACCCCGTAAGCCGGTGATGCCGATCTCCCCGGGAACCCGACTGGCGTCCGCACCCTGGCGCAGCACCTGGACCACGTCCGCCGGGGTCTGGCCGCGAGCGCTCGCCACCGCTTCGGCCAGCGCCAGGGCCGTCCCCGACGGGGAATCTTTCTTATGGCGGTGGTGCATCTCCACAATTTCGACGTCAGCTTGCTCGCCGAGCGCTGCCGCGACCTCGCGGCAGAGACGGGTGAGCAGCGCAACCCCGGGGCTCATATTGGCCGCCCACAACACCGGGACGGATTCCGCCGCCTCATCGAGGGCCTTTTGCTGAGCTTCGTCCAGGGCGGTGGTGCCGGAAACTACGGGAATCTTTCGCTCAGCGCACTGCGGGAGCCAGTACTCGAGCACCTGCGCGTTGGAAAAGTCGATTAGAACGTCCGCTTCGTTGAGCGTGGACCCGGCGACAACATCAATCGGCCCCAGGCCCGCGAGGTCTCCGATGTCACGGCCATAAAGCGGGCTTTCGCGCCGCACCAGGGCGCTGCTGAGCGTCAAATCTTCCGCTTCGTGAACGCGGGTGACCGTCTGCAGGCCCATGCGGCCTGCGGCACCCAGCACGGCAATCGCGAGAACGCCGCTCATTAGGTCATGTTGTCAAAGAACTGCTTGACGGAATCGACCCAGGACGAGCTTTTGGGATGGCTGGTGCTTTCGCCCAGGCTTTCCTCAAACTCCTTCAGTAGCTCTTTCTGCCGGGCGTTGAGCTTGACCGGCGTTTCAAGCACCACGCGGCACATCAGATCACCCTTGGCGTGACTGCGCACCGACTGAACGCCCTTGCCGCGCAGCCGGAAGGTCCGGCCGGTCTGGGTCTCCGACGGCACCTTGAGCATGACGTGGCCGTCCAGCGTGGGCACCTTCAGCTCACCGCCGAGGGCGGCGGTGCCGATGCGGATGGGGATCTCGCAGTACAGATTATCCCCCTCGCGATGGAAGATCGGATGGGTGCGAACCTGGACCTCGACATACAGATCTCCGGCCGGTGCGCCACGCTCCCCGGCCTCTCCTTCACCGGACAGGCGGATGCGGTCGCCATCGTCGACGCCGGCGGGAATTTTCACGGACAGCGTCTTCGTGTCCTTGATCCTGCCCACGCCGCCGCAGTTGTCGCAAGGCGTTTCGATGACCTGCCCGCGCCCGTGACAGGTCGGACAAGTCTGCTGGACCGAAAAGATCCCCTGCTGCATGCGCACCTGACCCACACCACCACAGGTCTGACATGTCCGCATCTTGCCGTCTTTGGAGCCGGTACCGTTGCAGACGTGACAGTTGACGGTGGTGGGAACCCGAATCTCTTTGGTGACCCCGGACACCGCCTCCTCGAGATCGAGCTCGATCGGAAAGCGCAGGTCGGCTCCGCGACGACTCTGCTGGCGGCGACGCCCGCCGCCACCAAAGATATCGCCGAAGATGTCGCCGAAGATATCACCGACGTCCCCACTGAAGCCGCCACCCATCCCGGCCTGATTGCTCACGCCGTCGTGGCCGAACTTGTCGTAGGCGGCCCGCTTCTGGCTGTCGGACAGCACCTCGTAGGCCTCCTTGGCCTCCTTAAACTTTTCCTGAGCGGCCGCATCATCCGGATTTCGGTCCGGATGATGCTTCATGGCCAGGCGCCTGAAAGCTTTCTTCAGGGCCGCCTCATCGGCGTCACGATCGACGCCCAGCACTTCGTAATAGTCGCGCTTCATGCCCGCTCAGCCAGCCAGGATCAGATCCTGACTTACTTGTCCTCCTTGACCTCTTCGAACTCCGCGTCAACAACCTGATCGTCACCGCCGTTGCCGCCGGCAGCGCCGCCATCCGCAGCACCCTCAGCGCCCGCCTGCTCAGCCTGAGCTTTTTCAGCCGCTTTGGTCAGCAGTACAGCGGCTGCCTGCTGCAGTTCTTCAGCCTTGTTGTCGATCGCTTCTTTGTCGTCACCGCTCAGCACTTCCTCGAGCGCGGTGGCGGCCGTCTCGATATTGCTTTTCTCTTCGTCGCTAAGCGATTCACCCAGCTCCGTGAGGCTCGACCGCGTGGTGTGCAGCACCGCGTCCGCCGCGTTGCGAGACGTGACCAGCTCCTGGAACTTGCGGTCTTCGTCTTTGTGCAGCTCGGCGTCTTGCACCATACGCTCGATCTCTTCTTCGCTAAGGCCAGAGCCCGCCTTGATCTCGATGCGCTGTTCTTTGGCGGTGGCCTTGTCCGTGGCGCGCACGTTGAGGATACCGTTGGCGTCGATGTCGAACTCCACCTCGATTTGCGGCATGCCGCGGCCGGCCGGCGGAATGCCCGCCAGGTCAAAACGCGCCAGCGACTTGTTGGCCTGCGCCTGATCACGCTCGCCCTGCAGCACGTGCACGGTGACCGCGGTCTGATTGTCTTCCGCCGTTGAGAAGATCTGCGATGCCTTGGTCGGAATCGTCGTATTTTTCTCAATGAGCTTGGTCATCACACCGCCCATGGTTTCAATACCGAGCGACAGCGGTGTGACGTCGAGCAGCAGCACGTCGGTCACGTCGCCCGCCAGCACGCCACCCTGCACCGCCGCACCGATGGCGACCGCTTCGTCGGGGTTCACGTCCTTGCGCGGTTCGCGGCCAAAGAACTCCTGAACCACTTCCTGCACCTTTGGCATCCGGGTCTGGCCACCGACGAGGATTACTTCGTTGATGTCACCCACCTTCAGGCCAGCATCGTTCAATGCCGTCCGGCACGGGCCGATCGTCGACTTGACCAGCTCCTCAACCAGCGACTCGAGCTTGGCTCGGGTGAGCTTGATGTTGAGGTGCTTCGGGCCGGTCTGGTCGGCCGTGATGTACGGGAGGTTGACCTCGGTCTGCTGGCTGGAAGACAGCTCGATCTTGGCCCGCTCGGCGGCTTCCTTGAGACGCTGGAGCGCCAGCGGATCGTTACGGAGGTCAATGCCCTGATCCTTTTTGAACTCATCCACCAGGTAGTCAATGAGCCGCAGGTCGAAGTCTTCACCACCCAGGAAGGTGTCACCGTTGGTGGCGAGCACTTCAAACTGCTTCTCGCCGTCAACGTCAGCAATTTCGATGATGGAGACGTCGAAGGTACCGCCACCCAGGTCATAGACCGCAATCTTGCGATCGCCGCCTTTCTTGTCCAAGCCGTAGGCCAGCGCTGCCGCTGTCGGCTCGTTGATGATCCGGCGTACATTCAGCCCGGCAATCTTGCCGGCGTCTTTGGTGGCCTGGCGCTGTGAGTCGTTGAAGTAGGCCGGGACCGTGATCACAGCCTCGTCGACCGATTCACCGAGGTAATCCTCCGCGGTTTTCTTCATTTTCATCAGCACCCGAGCGGACACTTCCGGCGGAGCCATCTTCTTGCCGTTGGCTTCCACCCACGCGTCGCCGTTGTCGGCCTTGACGATGGTGTAAGGCACCATGTCTTTATCCTTCTGCACGACCTTCTCGTCGTACTTCCGGCCGATCAGTCGCTTGACGGCGTAAAGGGTGTTGGTCGGGTTGGTCACCGCCTGACGTTTGGCGGGCTGGCCAACCAGCACCTCCTCGTCTTTGGTGAAGGCCACAATGGACGGGGTCGTGCGATCCCCTTCCGCGTTTTCGATGACCCTGGCCTGATCGCCCTCCATGACGGCGACACACGAATTGGTGGTACCCAGGTCGATGCCGATTATTTTGCCCATCAGATCGCTCCAAAAAATAACTGAGAGTGGTTTGGCTTCCCCGGGCATCAGACCCGATGGTTAGCACATTTCTAAACTGTTCAACTATGTGGGGATTGTGTGAGGAAATTCCAATTCTTTGTCGGAAGTTTCCGGCGAACGCGCTAACCCTCGGGCGGCGCCTGCGCTACGAGTACTCTGGCGGGCCGCAGCAGCCGGCCGTTGAGCACAAAACCCTTTTGCACCACCTGGACCACCGAGTCGGGTTCACACTCCGCTGTGGGTATCATGCTGAGCGCTTCGTGACGCTCCGGATCGAACGGCTGGCCGTCCGGCACCACTTCTTCGAGACCGTGTTTGGCGAGGACCTTGTTCAGCATCTTGAAGGTGAGCTCCGTGCCTTCCTTCATCTGTTCGATGGTGACCTGTTCCCCTTCTGCGGCGAGCAGCCCACGCTCGAGGCTTTCGATCACGTCGATCATGTCGGTCATCAGCTTTTCGAGCGCAAACTTGCGCGCGTTGTCGGCGTCCCGCGCAGCCCGCTTGCGGACGTTGTCCATCTCCGCCCGAGCGCGCAACGTTTCATCAACCGCCTTCTGCCGTTCACTTTGCGCCTGCTCGAGCAACTTCGCTGGATCGATGGCTTCAGGCTCTGCAGTCCCAGGCGCCTCTTCAGCTTCGCCGCCCTCGAGACCCTCGGCCTGCGTTTCGGCACCTCCTGAACCCTTGGTCGGCGCGTCTTCAGCGGCAAACACCGACGCCCCCTCGGCACCCTCAGGGTTCTGCGCGGACGCCTGTTCAGCGGCATCGCCGGCTGGCTGACCGCTTGGCTGCGTTTCGGGCTCGGATCTATCTTGCGGACTATTCATTCCCTACTCCCTTGTTCTGGGTCTGCAGGCCCGACCGACGCCGATTCACCAGCGCGGGGGCTCACCCCTTTCGACCACCCGCGTAAGCGCGGAAAACGTCGCCGACCTCAAAATATCCCCCGGAGATAAGGCCTAGGTGGCCTGATTCAAGACGGTGCCAAGAATTTTTGCCGTACTGTCGACCACCGAAATCACCTTCTGGTAGGCCATCCGCGTCGGACCGATGACACCCAGGACACCCACCACCTGGCCGTCGACACGATACGGCGCCCCGACCAGCGAACACGATTCGAACGCATCAGACTCTGACTCGCTGCCGATAAAAAGCTGCACCCCGTCCGCTTCGGCGCAGCGATCGAGAAGATCGAGCATTTCCCGCTTTTCCTGAAACGCCTCAAACAGCGACTTGAGCTTCTCCAGATCCGACAGGTCGTCGTAGCCGATCAGGTTGTTTTGCCCGCTGACGACCACGTCTTTCGCCGGGCGCGCCCCAAGGGCACTGCCAGCGAGCTCAATCGCCTGCTCCATCACCCGATCCATCTCGCGCCGAGCCAGCACCAGATCATCCATCAAGCGGCGTTTGATCTCCGCCAGCGGCAGCCCGGCATACTCCTGATTAAGCGCGTTGGCGGCTCGCTCGAGCTCCGCCTGATCAAACCCGCGGTCGAGCGCCAGCACCCGGTTCTGCACCTCACCGCCCGTCAGCACCACGACGGCCAGCACCTGCTGGCTGTCGATCGGCACAAACTCGATCTTTTGAAAGCTGAACAGGTCGCGTCGAGGCACCGTCACCACGCCGACAAAATTGGTGAGGCTGGACAGCATGCTGGACACCTCGCCGATCACCTCCGGCACCGACGAATGCTCGTTGAGCCGGCTATGAATATGCTCTGCCAGGTGGGCTTCGGCCGATTCGGCCGTCAGCATCGTCTCGACGAAGAAACGGTAGCCCCGGGGTGTGGGAATCCGACCCGCTGACGTGTGGGGCGAATGGATAAAGCCGCGCCGCTCGAGCTCCGCCATGACGTTTCGAATGGTGGCCGAGCTGAGCTCCAGACCGGCGTGCCCGGCCAGCAGCTTGGAGCCTACGGGTCGTCCGGCATCGATATATTGACGCACCAACACGCCCAGCAGGTGCCGTGCGCGGTCGTCCAGCTTCGTCCCGCTCATGATTCTTATGTTGTGTCACTCGCCTTCGATGGCAAGTCCTTCGGCAAAATCGCCGTGATCAGCCACCCGCGCTCAGGCTAAAATGCCCGGATGTTGACCCACCTTGCCATCCGTGACTTCGCGCTGATCGAGCAGCTCGATCTGGATTTCAGCGCGGGATTCAGCGTCCTGACGGGCGAGACCGGCGCCGGCAAGTCGATTCTACTCGACGCGCTGCAGCTGGTGCTGGGCGGGCGCGCCAGCGCCGGCGTGTTGCGCGCGGGGGCCTCCAAGGCCGATGTGTCCGCGGCGTTCGACGTGCGTGAACGTCCGGCGGTCAAAGCCTGGCTCAGCGATCACGACCTCGAGCCGGAGGATGCCGAACTGCTCCTGAGACGGGTCGTTAACGCCGATGGCCGCTCCCGCGCCTACGTCAACGGCGTGCAGACGCCGATCCAGAAGATGCGTGAGCTGGGCGAGCGGCTGGTGGAAATTCACGGGCAGCACGAGTTCCAGACCTTGGTTCGGGCGCCGGAGCAGCTAAGGCTGCTGGACCTGTTCGCCAACAACATCCGGCTTTTGAGCGATGTCCAGGCCGCCTTCGGTCGTTGGCGCGACCTCAACGCGGAGCTTGAGGCCCTGCGCAGCTCAGCCGCCATGTCCCCGGCGGAGCTGGATCTGCTGCGACATCAGGTGGACGAGCTGGAGCGGGTTGCGGTAGAGCCGCAGATGCTGGAAACACTCCACGCGGAACATCGTCAGCTCGCCAGCGCTGAGTCCCTTATGGCCTCCACGGGTCAGGCGGCGGAAACCCTGGCTGACGCGGTGACCCCGCAGCTGTCCGCCGTGGTCAACGACCTCAAACGACAGCAGTCCACCATGGCGGCCCTCAGCGAGCCGCTAGATCTGCTGGAGAGCGCGCTGCTCCAGGCGCAGGAGGCGGAGTCGGTTTTGTCGCGGCAGGTGCGCGAGCTCGAGGCTAACCCGCAGCGGGTTGCAGAACTTGACCGGCAGCTGGACGAAATCCACAGCTTGGCCCGGAAACACCGCCTGGCCGCCGAAGATCTCGCTGGACATCTGGGTGCCCTGCGCTCGCGCTGCGAGGCGGCAGCGGACGCGGACGAGACGGAACAGGTGTTGCTCAAGGCCTTGACGGAAACGGAAGCAGCCTATCGAGAAGCGGCCGCCACCTTGTCCAAAGCCCGACAGCGGGCGGCTAAAAAGCTGGGCACTGAGATCACCAAGACGATCAGCGAAGTCGGCATGGATCAGGCGCAGTTTGCGGTGGACGTATCGTTTGATGCACAAAAGCCCCCGTCGCGCACCGGGCTCGACAGCGTCGCGTTTCTCATCCAAACCAACCCCGGCTCCAAGGCGGGCACGCTCGACCGGGTGGCATCCGGCGGCGAGCTTTCGCGGGTGGCGCTGGCGGTGAAGGTCGCGCTGGCGGCGAACGAACGGGGTCGGACGATGATTTTTGATGAGGTTGACGCAGGCGTGGGCGGTGCCACGGCGCAGCGCGTCGGGCAAAAGCTGCGGGAACTGGCGGCCACCGGTCAGGTGCTGAGCGTCACCCACCTCCCCCAGGTAGCCGCCTGTGGGCATCAGCACTACCGCGTGGAGAAAGAACAACACAAGAAGTCGACGCTGACGCGCGTGCTGGCGCTCGACGACGACGCTCGCCTGCAGGAACTATCGCGGATGCTGGGCGGCGTCGAGATCACCGAGCAGACGGTCGCCCACGCCGCAGAAATGCTATCGCAGGGAGAAGGCGGCGCCCGGTAGCGGCCGAGGCCGAGTCAAAGTCAAGTTTTCTTGCGAACGTAAAGCACCATGGTGTGGTCTGCCAGCTCGTAGCCCCGCTCTTCGCACAGCTCGTGCTGAAGCCGCTCCATCTCTTCGGAAAAAAACTCCATCACCTCACCCGAATCGATATCCACCATATGGTCGTGGTGCTCGCCAGAATCGAGTTCAAAGACCGATTTGTCGCTCTCGAAGTCGTGTTTGACGACCAGACCCGCCGCCTCAAACTGGTTGAGCACGCGATACACGGTTGCCAGCCCGATATCCTCTCCGAGCTCGAGAAGCTTCCGATAAATGTCTTCGGCGCTCAGGTGCCGGGTTTCGCTCGAATCCAGAATTTCGAGGATCTTGACACGTGGCAGGGTGACCTTAAGACCGGCCTTACGCAGTTCGTTTCGATCGGGCATGGATTTTTGTTGTCCGCGTTAAATGGGCGAATTCACCGCGACAGCCCACGCATACAGCGCTCTGTGTCACGAATGGAAGCTTAACAAGCGCTATTGTATCATCGCGCCCCACGAGTTAAGGCTGGCGGTATATTTCCTTGCGCCCACTATTTCGCATTGCACGTCTGACGATGGTTCTCACCGCGCTTGCCGCGCTGGGTGGCTGTAATTTCATTTATAAGATCGATATTCAGCAAGGCAGCGTGCTTGATCAGGACATGGTGAATGATCTGCGTCCCGGAATGACCAAACGTCAGGTCTCGCTGGTGATGGGCACGCCGGCCATTGCCAGCCCGTTCCGCCAGGACCGCTGGAACTACGTCAACACAGTGTCCTTCCGTGGCGGCCCCGAGCAGCTCAAGACGCTATCGCTGCTGTTCGAAGACAACCGCCTGGTCAAAATCGAGGGCGACTATCTGCCGGAAGACTCCGAGATGGCGGATTCCGCGGAGGAGTCCGAGCCGGCCAGCTAGGCCTCAGCCAGCTAAACTTCAGAGAGGGTCGTCGCTCCGCGACCACGTCGGCTAAACCTGGCCGAAAACCGTGTTGGCGCGCTGCACAAAGTCGGTGACCAGCCGCTTGGCCACCCAGGAAAAGCCGCCCGAGAACGCTGATGCCAGCAGGTCCGAGGCCAGCTCAAAATCCAGCTGAAGCCCAACCCGGGAGCCGTCGTCTCCCAGCTGCCGGAACGACCACTGACCCTCGAAGCGACGAAACGGCCCGTCGACCGCCTGCATATTGATGTGGGTCGGCTCATTTAAGGCGTTGCGGGTGGTAAAAGCCTGGCGAATACCCGCGATATTTACGCTCACCCGAGCGACCATGGCGTTTTCAGCCTGCTCCAGCACTTCCGTGCCGGTGCACCAGTTCAGAAATTCGGGGTAGCGGGCAACCTGGTTCACCAGGCGATACATATCCGCAGCGCTGTGTTCGACCAGCGCGGAGCGTTCAATCAGCGGCATGGCGCGAGCATATCACGCGAGGGCGAATGTCAGTACAATACGCCGCCGCCGCGAGCGGCGAGAAAAACTCATGGCCAAAAAACCCAAAAAACCCGTCAACGACAACACCATCGCGCGCAACAAGCGAGCGCGCTTTGAGTATTTTGTTGAAGAAGAGTTTGAAGCTGGCCTGGCGCTCGAAGGCTGGGAGGTGAAGGCGCTGCGCGAGGCGCGCATCAGCTTTGGCGAGAGCTACGTGTTGCTGAAAGACGGTGAAGCGTTCCTGTTTGGTGCGCACATCTCGCCGCTGGTCTCCGCCTCAACCCACGTCAAGGCCGATCCGGTCAGAACCCGCAAGCTGCTGCTGCACCGCAAGGAGCTCGACAAGCTGATCGGCGCGGTGGAGCGCAAGGGATACTCACTGATTCCGCTGACGCTCTACTGGAAAAAGGGCCGAGTAAAGGCCGCGATTGGACTGGCCAAGGGTAAGAAACTCCACGACAAGCGCACTACGGAAAAGGATCGCGACTGGAAGCGCGATCAGGCCCGTATCCTCAAGCACTCCTGACAGCCAGCGGAACGTCAAACGGCGCGGAGCCATGCCCCACCCCGTTTTCCAACGCATCATGGCTACTCCGAAGCGGCTTATTCGAAGCCGCTCTGGAAGACCACCTGCGGCAGCACCGGGACCTCAACCACCGTGAGGTTGTCCCCGGTGGCGTCCTGCTCCGTGCTGTCGACATCGATCTGATAGCCAAAGGCCTCCGGGTCGAAGTTGGCGTCGGGCAGTAGCGCTACCGACAGCGCCACCGTCTCGTCCGGCGCCAGCGTGCCGAAGCTGCAGGTGGTGGTGTCCATGTCGTGGCTGCAGGTGCCTTTGCTGGTGCTGACCGACATCAGCTCGACCCCTTCCGGCAACACGCCGGCAAACACCACGTTGGTGGCTTCCAACGGCGTCACCGGGTCTTCCGGCAGCTCGTTGGTCACGTTGATGTTCAGCGTGGTCACCTGGCCCGGCAGGACGGGGGCGTCGCTCTCCGGCACCGCCTCCAGCGAGACGTCAACCATGGGCAACACCGTGATCTGCGCAACGAGCGCGTCTGCTGAATCGCTGCCGGCACCGGTCTCGTCAATCACGTTGAGGCCCACCTCGTAGACGCCGGGGGCGAGGAACACGTGATCACCCAGCACCTGCCCGGTGCCGCCCGCGGTGAGCGTAATGATCGGGTCTTCGCGCGGCGCGTTGGGATCTGACGGCGGCGCCTGATTGGCCGAATCGTTGGTGCCGTCACCCCAGCTGATCGTCAGAAAATGAGCCTGACCCGCGTCCGGGTCGTCGTACTCCGCCATCAGGCCAGCGGGGAAACCCAGGCCCGCCTCAAAACCCTGGTTGATGACCTGGCCCTTGAGCAGCTTAGAGATCGCCTTGGGCAGGAACTTCGAGCCGTCGTCCATAAAACGCAGCACGGGCTTGTCGTTTACGGGATTGACCGTGATGTTTACCGTGGCCCGGTTGGACACGTCGCGACCATCGCTGACCTCAAAAACCAGCTGGTCGGTGCCGTTGAAGTCCGGCGCGGGAATGTAGGTCCGCATCTCGCCACTGCCGGTGAGCGTTCCGTTGCTCGGGCCATCGACCACCGTGTAGGTGAGCGTATCCAGGCCGTTGAAATCAACCCCGGCAATACCGTCCGGGTCGCTGGCCAGCAGGTTGACGTCAGCGGTGGTGTCCTCGTCGAGCACCACGGCGTCGTCGAAAGCCTCCGGGGCCCGGAAGTTGCGGCTGACCGCGATGGTGGCCGTGCCGACGTTGCTGTCTGCCAGGCCGTCGTCCGCGCGGAAGGTAAAGCTGTCGGTGCCCTGGAAACCGTTGTCCGAGCTGTAGGACACCACCACAGAATTCTCCGTGATGTCTTTGAACGGCGCGGTCTCAAACACATGCATTAGCTCGCGGTCTCGATCGAGCACGTAGAACTGGGTGGAGTTGACGCTGATATCCAAGGGCCGACCCATGTCGCCCAGCACAAAACAGCTGCCGTCACAGACCGACGCCGCTTCACCGGCAAAGTCGCCGAGGGCGGTAAAGCGCTGCACGCGGCTGTTGTCGTAGTCGGTGACGTAGAGTGTGTCTTCCGGATCGAGCGCAATCCCGGTCGGTGTGTTGAACTGCCCCGGCAGGCTGCCACTGGTTTGCGAAACGTTGCAGGGCGTGGCGTCGCTGCAGGAAAAGCCGAAGCTGCGGCCGTTTTCGTCATCACACCCAGGGCCGCTGTCACACTTACCGAGCCAACCGATGTAGGCACCGGGATTCAGGGTGTTGCCATCCACCGTGGTCGGGGCAAATTTGTGAATCCGGTCGTCGCCGGAGTCGACGACGTAAACGTTGCCCAGCGAGTCCAGTTCAATGTTGAACCCTCGGCTGGAGCTTCCAGCCACTGACGGTTCGCCGGACAGGAACGACTCATTGTTTTTGAGCGTACCCAGCAGCGACGGCCGGAAGTCATTGCCGCGACCGTCATAGACGAACACGCGCTGTTTGTTCGTGGAAAAGATCAGGCCCGTATTGCTGTCCGTCTTGGCGTCCAGCAGCCGGCCGCTCGGCGCCTCCAGGTTGCGGTTGTCGACCACGTTCAGATCACCGTCCAGCTTGCGGTAGATGAGCGGCAGGTCGTTCTGCTCCGGCTGGGCGACATAGATAAAGCCGCTGTCGTCCAGCGTCAGGCGCTTGGCCCCGCTCAGCTCGCTCCCGGCAAACTCCCCGAGGAACTCCCCGGTAGGACTCCACTTGCTGATCCGCGCCTGTGTGTCAGCACCGCCGCCGCCGCTGCAGAAAAAACGCTCGTCGAGCACAAACGAAATACCGTCATCGGTCACGTGCACAAACTCCGGCTCGTAGACGAAGTCGACGGGCACCTCACCGGGCCCACCGGTGCCGCAGAAGCGGGCGGCAATTTCGTTGATGGCCGGATCAAAGTTATTGAGAATTTCACCGACTTCGTTGTCAGGCCGAACCCGATAGTCCTCGATAAAGTACGGCACCAGTGGCGCCACAAAAAAGCCATTCCCCGGCAGGCTGACGATGTCGAACTTCAGCGGATCGAACATGCCGGACACCACGTCCGGGTCGCTGCCAGTGAGCGTCAGGTCGATCACTTCCGAAGTCAGGGCGCTGGAGGACACATCTTGGACTGAAGGCGCCTGGTTGGTGCCCGGAGCCTTGACCGTGATCCACTGAGGCTTGGAGTCGCTGTTGCCCGAGCTGTCGGTGGCGGTCCACAGCACCTGCGTTCTGCTGTTGACCGGGAAAGTCGTCGGCGCCGTGTTGGTGAGCGCCGGGTTCGGATCCGCGACGTCAAACACCACCGCGGTACCGATATCGACGTCTGCCTGCGTTGCCGGATCGTTCGACTCGATCACCCGTGCGGGCGGCACCAGGATGATGGGCGCGCGGGTGTCCTGTACCACAATCTTCTGTGAGAACGTCGTCTCACCAGGATTACCCGGGCCTTCGGGATGAAGATCGCTCGCCGTCCAGTTAACGAAATTGGTGCCAATTTCCAGCAGCAGCGGCGCGTCGTTGCCAACGCTGATCGGCGCATCACACGGATCGGACTCCACGATCCAGCTTCGGAAGCGATCGCGGTGCACGGCAAAGCGCTCGCCGCCAAAGCTGTTGGCTTCCAGCACCACCGGATTCTGGTCGTTATCGATTCCCGGATCCGGTATGTAATCGATCACCGGCGGGTTGACGTCGTTGACTGTGAACGTGCGCCGCTGCTCGTGCACCGCCGTGTCGAAGCTGTTGTCGAGGATGAAGCGCACCGCCTCGCTGTCGCTGCTGAACTCATCGCCAACGGCATCCAGCGTGATGACGCCCGCCTCAATGCCGGCGTTGATCAGGAACAGACCGCCGATTTCCAGCGCGCGGGCGGCGGTTTTGGGGTCGGTCTGAATCTCAAAAAAGCTCTTAAAGTATTTGACTTCATTGGTGATGTAGAACAGCGCCAGCGGCAGCGCAACGTCGATCACCGGATTGAGCTGCGTGGCCGCCTCCCAGACGATCGGGTGATTGCCCGAGGGGTAAACCACGATGCGGTCACTTTCGCTCCAGTCCTCGAGATAGAAGTTGTCGACGCGAACCTTCACCTCCGCATTGGCATGCCCGACGACGGGCGGCTGAGGATCGCTGAAGGCGCCCCAGTTGGTGGGCAGGGAGCGGATATCGGCGATGCCGAACAGGTTGTCGTACTCCGCCTCCTTCTGCGGGAGAAAGAAGTTGTAGTGGCAGCCGTCCGGGCTTTGTGGATTCACGGGCGTCGGGTTAACCGTGATCAGCTTGGCCGGCAGGGTCTTGATCACGATATCGATCCCGATGGTGGCAAGGTCGGCCACGTTGCCGATGAACCCCGGCAGGAAAGACGTTGGCAGCAGCGCAAAGTGTGTCGCGGCCCAGGCCGTGTAGGCGTCCTCGTAGCCGTCGTTGTCCTCAATTTCCGCAATAGCCGGGTTGAGGCCCGCACCACCAATGGCTAAACAGATTCCCAGCGCCAGCGGCACCCGGCGTTTAAGCAAGTCCTTTAACATCTCATCCGATCTCCATGTCTGGCCCGCTGCGTTTCTGCCGCAGAAAAGTGCTCGCACAGGCCGGTCCTTCTTGGCCTGCTCTCCCCAATGGCGGAATTGTTCGATGAATCGGGTCATCACTTGCGGCTAAACTAAAGATCGATGGTTTTTTCACCGCTAAGTGCCGCTTATGTCCGCGCCCACTAATCCGCCCGAGGAAGGTTCCCGGGAAGACGCTGGCCCGCTCTGGTCGGCCCTTTACGAACGCCTTAAATCGATTGCCGTAGCGCAGCTGGCGGCGGAGTTCAGCCCGGGCGCCCTGCAGCCCACCGCGCTGGTGAACGAAGCCTGGCTGCGCATGGCGGACCTGAAGCTCCAGTGGGAAAGCCACGGCCACTTCCTCGCCATGGCGTCTCGGGTCATGCGCCGAGTGCTGGTGGATCAGGCGCGGGCCAGCAAGGCCGCCAAACGCGACGCGCGACTGCGCGTCACGCTCACCTCGCAGCTCGGCAACGAGTCGGCGGTTGACCTGCTGGACGTTCATGAGGCGCTGAAGGCACTCACCGCGGAGGACCCCCGCAAAGCTCAGGTGATCGAGATGCACTATTTTGGCGGCATGACCTATCCGGAAATTGCGCCCGTGCTGGCGGTGTCGGAGGCGACGGTCAAACGCGACCTGCGCACGGCACGGGCCTGGCTCACGGCTGAGCTGTCGAGCCACCGGTAAACGTATGAGCGATCGTCCGGCCGAGCCGATTAGTCCCGAAGGAGAGCCCGAGCGGATCGACTTCGACACGCTGGACCGCTTGTTCAACGAGGCGCTGGGGCTGCCGCAGGAGCAGTGGCCCAAGTTCATCGCCGAGCACTGCGGTGCCGATCCGGAGGCAGGCCAGCGGCTGCTGGCCATGCTCAATGCAGACCAGGCGCATGACACCCGGTCGGACCCGCTGGGCAACGCCATCTCGGATCAGCGCAGTCATCTCAACCCGGCGGCTCTCCCCGAGATGATTGGGCCCTACAAAGTGGAAGAAGAGCTCGGGCGCGGCGGCATGGGCGCTGTCTATCGAGCCACCCGTCAGCACGAGGGCTACGAACAGCAGGTGGCGATCAAGCTGCTGCACGCGGGAACCGCTCCGGGCGTGGTGCGCGAGCGCTTTCAAATCGAACAGGCGGTGCTCGCCCGCCTGCGCCACAGCGCCATCGCCGCCCTGATCGACGCGGGCGAAACCGACGATGGCCTCCCCTATGTCGCGATGGAATACGTGGCCGGAGAGAACATCACCGACTATGCCACGCACCGGCAGCTTAATGAGCGTGATCGGGTCAAGCTGTTTATTCAGCTCTGTGGCGCGGTTCGCTACGCCCACAGCAACCTGATCGTCCACCGGGACATCAAGCCGGACAACGTGCTGGTGGACCCGCAGGGCATGATCAAGCTGCTCGATTTCGGTATCGCGAAGCTGCTGCCCACCGACGGCGCCCAGGACGCTGCAGGGACGCTAACCCGCGCGGGCGCAATGACGCCAACGTACGCCTCCCCGGAGCAGGTGCGCGGCCAGCCGATCACCATCGCGTCCGACATCTATTCCCTCGGCGTGCTGCTCTATGAGCTTCTCGCCGGTGAACTGCCTTACGTGGTAGACAACAGCGCGAGCACGCTGGAGCTGGAGCGCCAGATTTGCGAGACCGACCCCCTGCCCCCCAGTCGGCGCTTAAGCACCGGCCAACCGCCAGGCGGCGGCACCAACAACGTCAATCCACGGCGGCTGCGAGGAGACCTAGACCGGATCGTGCTCAAGGCGATGCGCAAGGAGCCAGAGCGTCGCTACGAATCAGCGGCGCAGCTGGCTGACGACCTTCAGCGATTCCTGGAGGGACGAACGGTTTCAGCGCGCCCCGACTCCATGAGCTATCGCCTACAGAAACTGATCTCGCGCAATCCAATGGGCGCCGCAGCCAGCGGTCTGCTGCTCATGAGCCTCTTGGCGTTTACGTTCACCACGCGCTGGCAGTCGCTGCAAATCGAAGCCGAGCGCGACGCGGCGAGGCAGGAAGCGGAGGCGGCCCGTCAGGTCGCAGACTTCATGGTTGGCCTGTTCGAGCACTCAGACCCACGAACCAGCGACATGAAGGAGGTGACGGCCCGAGACTTATTGGACGAGGCTGCGTCGACGATCGGTCAAGAAATGGCGGCTGCACCGATCAATCGCGCGCGCCTGATGCACATCATCGGCATGGCCTACGTGAACCAGGGCGACTACTCGGGCGGCATGGTGCTGATGGAAAAGGCGCTTAACGTGCGCCGGGAGGTCTTCGGTAACGACAGCCTAGAGGTGGCCGATTCGCTCAACCGCATGGGCAACTTCCACCGCGAGTTCGGCCAGCCTGAGAAGGCGGAAACGGCGCTGCGGGAAGCATTGGAGATCCGCGAGCGCCTGGCATCCGGCCCGGACACCGACCTGGCCGACTCCTATAACAACTTTGGCCTGTTCCTTCGCGGAAGCGGCAAATACGACGAGGCGGTCGAGATGCTTAACCGCTCCCGGCTAATGCACGAGGCGGTTACCGGGCCTGACTCGCTCAACCTCGGGGCTCCGCTACACAATCTCGCGCAGGCTCACCACGCGCTCGGTGAATATCGGCAAGCCAAAAAGCTGCTGGAACGCTCCCTTGAGATCAAGCGCAACCAGGGCATGGAAAACCGGGCCACCTTCGCCAATTCGCTGGCAGCTCTCGCAGCGGTGGAAACCGACCTCGGACTTTTCGATACAGCGATCGAGCATCGCGCTCTCGCGCTAGAGATTCGTCGAACCGCCTTCGCGGACGCGCATCCAAGCCTGGTTGCGGGATTAACAGGGATGGCCGCCACGCTGATTGCCGTCGAGCGCCTGGACGAGGCCGAGGCACTGCTCGATGAGGCGCTGCCGCTTGCCGAACAAATCTCACAGACCCAGGTGGCACGGGTACAGATGCAGATCGGTAATCTGCTGATGGCCAGAGCGCATTTTCCGCAGGCCGTCTCAAGGTTGGAATCCGCCTTGGCGACCCGCGTAGATCAATTGGGTGAAACCCACCCGGGCGTCTGGCGAGCTCGCCATAAGCTGGGAGAGGCACTGCTCGCCTCGGGCAAGCTAGTCGAGGCTGCAACAATGCTGGAGCAAGCGCATCGATCCATCAGCGACAAGCTGCCGGACAACCACCCCGAGACGCTTGCTTCGACCGTGGCTTTAGCCGCTCTTCAGGAGGCGCTGGGCGAGCACTCAGAATCGGAGCGACTAGCGAGGTCAGCCGCCAGCCAAACGCCCTCGGAAACGTCCTGGCTGGCCGACAAAGAGATCAAGCGCGCAAGGTCCATATTGGCGCGAATTGCCGGTGAGGACCTTGCAAAACACCTTGAAAAAACCGCCGGTTAGTCCAATATATTGAACATTCGTCGTGGTTTGCTGCCAAAGGGGCAGTGAACCCACCCGTGGGGGCGTACTGGCTTCGACGTCGGTCGCGAAACCGCAAGGTGCATGCCGAGGACGCAAGGATCCTCGTTAATCCCGTTGCAAACTTATAGTTGCCAACGACGACAACTACGCACTCGCCGCCTAAAAACCGGTAGTTTGCCGTTCCACTGAGGCCGTGCCTGTGCGGCGCAGATTCGGAACGTCACCTTTCACAGGATCGCGATGAAGCGCGCCCGGCGTGGATTCGTTAAAACCTATCCGGGACCGCTGTGCGTTTTCCCCGCCGTCAGGTAGCGCCCAGTTAAATTAAAGGACGGCTAAGCATGTAGATCCTGAGGCAGAGGACTGACGGACGCGGGTTCGACTCCCGCCGCCTCCACCAATACACCTTCCAAAGCCGTCCCAGGACGGCTTTTTTATTAACTAAATTCAAGCATTTGTGCTAATTTTAGTTCCTATAACATCCTAGGAAATCCGATAGCAGCCCCCTACCCTTAGGGGCACACAAAGGTAGAGAGCCGCTATTCTGGAAGTGAGTTGCCCCTAATGGCACGAACGACCACCCCGCTCACCGTCGCGGAAGTGAAAAACGCAAAGGCTGAGACGAAGAGCAAGAGACTGTTTGACGGCAGAGGCCTCTACCTGGAGGTAACGCCCAAAGGCGGGAAGTACTGGCGTTTCAAGTATCGGTTCGAAAATCGAGAGAAGCGAATCAGCCTGGGCACCTTTCCCGAGATCACCCTCGCCGAGGCCCGGGACCGACGAGAAGAAGCCAGGCGACAGGTCGCCCACGGTATTGATCCCAGCGCCGTCCGAAAAGCGCAAGCTTCAGCCAATAAGGACTCGTTCGAGGCCATTGCAGCTGAGTGGATGATCCAGAAGGAAAAGGAGTTGTCGCCAGGTCATCTGAGAACGATCCGCTCCCGCCTGGACCGAGACATCTTGCCCTTCCTGGGCAAGAGTCCAATCACGAAAATCACCGCCCCAGACGTTCTCTCCGCGCTGCGACGAGTTGAGAATCGCGGCGCCATCGAGTCAGCCCACCGGATCAAGACTATCGTCAGCCAGGTTTTCCGCTACGCCATCAGCACTGGACAGGCCGTTTCGAACCCAGCACGCGACCTAGGTGACGCTCTGCCGAAAGCAAAGGCAAAGCACTTCCCAGCGATCACCAAACCGACCGAGGTTGCCGAGTTGCTCAAGACGATCGAGAACTACAAAGGTACGCTCATCGTATCCACAGCGCTCAAGCTCGCTCCTTTAGTCTTCGTCCGACCAGGGGAGTTGCGCCACGCGAAATGGGAAGAAATAGACCTCGAATCTGCTGAATGGCGATTCATCGCAACGAAGACCAACACCGAGCATATCGTTCCGTTAGCGACTCAGGCAGTCAGCCTGCTGGAAAAAATCCAGATGGTGACCGACAGAGGCCCCTACGTTTTTCCGAGCGCGAGAACGCCGAAGGGAACCCGACCGATGAGTGACAATGCACTTCTAGCGGCTTTTAGAAGATTGGGCATTCCCAAAGAGCGGATGACCGTGCACGGATTCCGTGCGATGGCCAGAACGCTCCTGGACGAGGAATTAGGGTTTGCACCTCACCTAATCGAGCATCAGCTTGCTCACGCCGTTCGCGACCCACTCGGGAGAGCATACAACCGGACAGCCCACCTAAACGAACGAAGAGCCATGATGCAAGCGTGGGCTGACTATTTGGAGAAGTTACCGCGCTGACCTATATCTATCTATAGGAAAAACAAAAACCTGTTCCTCGCGTCGGGCTCTATAGCATTGGGCTGGACCAACAAAAATAAACTGCGTTGCTAACGAACGAACGGTGTCGTGATGAAGACAGGAGGCAAGTTTCCGATTGATCCACTCGACTAATATATGCCGTGACCGATCCCGAGGTCTTCGCCAAACGTTAGGGCTAAACCGTGTATTTGTCATCTATCATCCGGCTGATGAAAACCCAAGCCGCTAGCGCCCAGAAAACTAGGCTAAGATCTAGTGCCACGCGCGTCGTTCGCGAATCGCCCTCTTCAAATCGCGGTTACAAAGATCGAGGAGCGCCGAGCTTTATGTTTAGGACCCCTCTTACTAAAGCGGATGCAGAACTCCAATAGGCGTGCCCAAATCCCTGACTACTATTCACGGCGCCAAACGGCGCCGCGGCCCAACGCGCAGCACGGCCAGTGTCAGCGAGAAAACGCATGATTTGATCCTCAATAAATTCGTTGGTCTGGAAATATGGAAACTGCCTGCCATGGCGAGCCTGTAGCGGAATTGCTGCAGCCACCTCTCCGCCATCTTTCGTTGCGTCAATAAGCGTTGGAAATAGCTTTGAAAATAAGTCGATCATTCCCGCATTGCCCCCTTCCGATGTGTTGAATCCATAGGGCGGGTCGCCGATTATGAGATCTGCAAACTGTTTCATACGCGCCAAAACATCCAAACTGTCTTCAACGCTTACATATAAAATCCCGGATTCTGGAGATGAGACGAATTCGCGAATAATATTTTCCGCTTCACAGGAATCTTGCGGAGATGCAATTCTAAAACAAGAGTACTTTTGGATCTGGCTTTGAGCTATTGTCGTATAACTTGAGAATATCTGCTTGCTATCAGTTTTTTTTGATAGTGAAAACAAACTCGGTTCGAGATGATGAAGATCGCCCTCATCCGCCAATCCGGTAGCCTTGTTGAGCTCTCGAATCAGAGCTGTCATCTCTGACTCCAGGAGACTAGCTAGTCTTTCTGGGTGCTGAGCTATGCTTGTGGCATTTAGATAGATTCCGCGCCAAATTGCATAAACAAAGAGTCGTATCGACAATAGCTCTTCATCATCTGACGATAAAAACTCGAAGAGACTACGTGGGCCTCCGGCTTCGGATAAGTCCGCTATTTTTGCAGCAAATTCTCTCCCGTCGTGGGCTTCTCCCAGAAAATCCAACGATCTATTGATCTCGTTTATCGCAAACTGAGTAGGGTATGCGGTTGGATCTTTGATAGCCTCCGAATCGTAAGATTCAAGAATTCTATCGGGCGCCAAGTTCTCATCTGCTTCTCGAATTTTGCTGCAGATCATCGCCAAATTAAGTAGGCCCTTTGCCTGCGACATCTTTTCGATATTGCCGAAGAATCGAATGTTGTCTCGGGCCATGTAAGGGGCAATTATGTTTTTGTCCAATCCAATGATTTTCGCTCTCGGGAAACGTACCAAAGCGTCCATCAGGAAGCCTCCTGATCCAGCAAAAGGGTCCAAGATCACAAGTCCTTCGCCCCCGGTTTGGGCCTCCTCGCGGAGCTGTATCTCGCATGAATTAATGATGGCGGAGGACAACGTGGTTGGAATTGTGATTGGCGCGATCCAGCCCGGCTTCCGCTCTTTGAAAATGTTTAGAGGTGTTCCGTTCTTGAAGTATTGAGCATAGATTCCGAGATATTGCTTAGTACCCTTCCCGAATCGGTTGGATGTTGTATCGAGGTATATGTCAAAGTCATTGATCATCCACACCGAACAATCGCTTCGACACTCCACATCTAGTTCCTCGTCATCGCCCGGCACCGGAATCACGACTTTGGAGCGGTGCTTTGCGCCAAGATCGGCCATAACACTTACTAGCGGAACGTCTTCGATGTAATACTTTCGCAAATCAATCTGTAACTCTGCTAAACCATTACGTGTTGATAAGACGCTACCTTTTTTGCGCTTTTGACTGATGGTCGACTCAGAGAGTACGTTCACTAGCATTTTGTTCTTGTCGTCCTCGGGGCTGAAGCCGTCCAGAAATTTCTCAAACGCCCGATAAACGTCGCCACCGAACATTTTGGACGAATTCCTATAAATAAGTGGAATTCCTGCTGAATGAGCATAGCCGCATTCCGCGAAAACTTTTCGAACATCGCAAAATAGAGTTTCTGGAAAGTGAATCAGTCCACTGCAAAAATATCGATCAAAAACAACGCTTTTCTCAAGGGTATCGCGATACAAGCGCAAAAACCTCTGCACAAATTCAGTGCACTTTTCGACATAGCCCAAGGCTTCTTTACTGCTATCAATATTTATGTCGCTGAAGAAGAACTCATCTATTCCGGCAGCCTTGTCTATCAGATCAGCAATTTCAATATCGGTGTAACACTTGATTGATATCCTACAATCCGCGGTGTGGCGGCTATGTTTATTGATTAGGTTTGCAAGCTCTATATAGAAGAGATTTGTGACATCAGCGTTCTTCTGTGAGACGAAAAACAATGAACCAGAATAGCGGGAGAAATCTGGGCTACTTGCAAACGAATTGTACGGATTCCTGTAGTACCAGTGTTTTTTCAGGCTGGTAACGAAGCGGGGTTTGCTACAGGTTCTCGTTTGCTCTTGGCTTCCCGAAAACGTCGACTCCTCCAACGCTTGATAAAGGGCTAGTTCAAGGCCATTGGAATCAGCAACTAGTTTGTCGAATAACACTCAGACTCCCTCCCGAGAAAAATTTACCCCATAAGATAGTAGCTATTTGTTCGTTGCCGGTAAACGAAACTCGCCTTAATATGGCTATCAGGCAAGTGATGGCTATCGGCACCAACCAATGCCACTCGAAAAACCAACTCAAACGGCATTAGGTTTGCCGCAGCGAGACTACGATATTCTCGGGGAGACGCTCTCTGACGCAATGCGTCGAATAAGAAATGCGTGTTTCGACGACCGCTATCAGAATCTGGTCAATAAGGTAGCCAACTCAAGTACTGGCGCGTCGAGGTTTGCAGACCGAGTCAATAACCGACAAGTGGTTCCAGGGACGCCAATCCTGCTCAATATGGGAGCTCCCTCGCTCGCTTTGGCTTCCTGTACGGCTCGAGCGGTTTCGTGCGACTGGTCTGCCAGCGCCCTATTGAAAGACTGCCTGCATGCGCATCGACATGGCATCGGTGTCGGGTTTGACTTGGACAAGCTGCAAGACCCGGTGGGATTTTTGAATGAATCAAATAGAGTGTTTTTAAGGCAACACTCACAGGAGAATCTCAAGAGACCTGTTGGCGATTCGGCTTCCCTCTATTGGAACCATCCAGATATCGCGGCATTCGTCGAAATCAAGAACTCAGACCCATCCCAGAAATGGCTTGCAAACTTTTCAG
The DNA here is from genome assembly GCA_039033415.1 of Pseudomonadota bacterium. NCBI lineage: Bacteria > Pseudomonadati > Pseudomonadota > Pseudomonadota bacterium. Next base: position 108,939 of record JBCCCR010000009.1, read on the forward strand.
TAAAGCTCGATCAGGCATTCTTCGACAAAGTCAAGACTTGTGGCAAGACCTCACGGCTTCTAGACAGAATCGCCTACTCTGCCTGGCTCACCGGAGATCCAGGTGTAATTTTTTCGGATCGACTCAACAAGAAAGAGCTACCTGGAAATCCATACACAACGGTGGCCCCATGTGGTGAAACAGGACTGATGGATGGCGATCTTTGCCACTTTGCGTATGTCAATTTGAACGCGTTTTTCAAGAAAAATCGAGAGATTGATTTCCGGAGGCTCCGATCAGCCGTGCACGATACCGTTGACTTCCTGGACTATTGTTTGTGTTGGACAAGCTTTCAATCAGGCTATCAATACAAGCTTGATATGCTCAGCGAAAGAAAGCGGATAGCTGTGGGAATCTGCGGCTATTCTGATGCTCTTCATAAAACCAATACCAACTACGGCTCCCACAGAGCGTTGGTTTTGGCAGAAACATTGATGGCCGCGGTTAACCTATTCTCAAAGGAGAGGTCGGCTCAACTAGCGAAGTGCCCAAGTGATCAAGATATTGGACCGACCTATGCCCCTAAAAACACTCGACTAGGGCTTGGAATAAGATCTGGCCTGGTACGCAAAGCAAGTACCTTCGTGAAGGCCAATCGCACAAAGCACAGCACCACTACCGCGATTCCACCTTCTGGCCGTGCCGCCAGAGTGATAGGCGCATCTCCGAGCCTAGAGGCGTATGCGCCTGGAGCACCAAACACAATTAGCATTGTGCCAGTTCTGGACCAACTGAATACGACAAATGCTTTCTTAAAATATGTCGATGAATCAGTCTCAAAGACAGTCCACCTCAAAAATTCTGCGACGGTAACTGACGCAAAGAATGTGATTACGGCAGCGTGGAAGTCTGGCCTAAAGTCAATTTCAATATACCGAGATGGCTGTCGACATGACCAACCTTTTCCCATGTGCGTTACCTAATCCATGTCTTCTAACGCGCTGCAGAGCATTATTTGCCCAAAGCTTTGCTTGCTTAACCCGGCGTCAAAAGAGTTTTTGCTCTGCAAGAGAAAAGGAGAAGCGGACTTTGACCGCACCTATTCTTTTCCCGGCGGTAAAACAGAATTGTCCGACGAGTCGATTGAGGCCGGTATCCAGCGAGAGTTAGCCGAGGAACTTGGATCAGTCTTTGCTTACGAACTTTCCTCCCAACTGTGTTTCCTAGTTGAGTACGTCAGAAGTGACAGCAAACATATGACTCTGCCTCACTTCTTCGGCGTTGCTTCAAAGGAGCAACACATCGATCTTAACGCAGAAGAATACAATGACTATGCTTGGACTCGGATAGAGGACATGGCGAAAATATCAGTAATCAAGAATGTACCAATGATCTGCGCCCTGCACCCTCTATTGAGCGCTCAGCGTGTTCAGTAGTCCGGATATGTGTTTCGGCAAGCGACTATGAAGCCTGTAAAGAAATCTCAGCTAATCAACATCCACGAAGATCTCGTTAGCAGAGTCGGTAAATCCCCTTGAATCCAGAAAACGCTTGACCGCCTCTACTTCAGAAGGGCCACGATTCTCTTTATCCATTGCGTAACGGCCAGAATTATTGTTGAGGCTCCATCGTTCATCTAGAAATCGCAACTCGCCGGCAATTCTTGCGGGCGCGCCGTTGATAAGAGTCGGATGCCCAAGCTCCATTGGCGTTCCGTCAGAATCCTCGCCAATTACATCCAGGCTCCCGACGTAAATGTCACCAAACTCGTCAACCACCCAGTTATAGACGGTCTGTCGGTCCAACTGTTTGAGAGTCACTTCAACGTCGACAGAGTAGTTGCGCGATATACAAAAATGCTGAGCAGGCTTCCTCAATTCGTAAAGGTTCTTTTCCTCGTGAGAGTAGATTTCAGTCGGAAACGCCAAGTCCCCGAAAATTCTGTCTGCTAGTGGGAGACGCTGGCGCTGCTTTATAAACTGCTCCCAAGCCAAAAGCATATCCAGAGTCTCCGCACTACTCTCGAATTCTTGCTTAGTTGTTTTTAGCCCCATTGATTCGTAGGCCAGGGTCAACCGACGAAACCATTCTGTGTCATGGGAAACAACGCCAATCATTCCCGCGCTAATCGTTTCGCTAGCTCCGCCCGATGACGAAGTCGCGTCCACTAAAATGTCGAAACGAGTAATCGTTTCTGTTCTATATCGGATGCACCAAAAGAATCTCGGCAGTCGAGAAACCAGCAACTCAAACATTTCATCTTTCAAGTCCTCTGATTGGACCTGCTTTGATACGTCAAGCATCTCAGCTTTGTAGTCGTTCTGGTCTACGAGGAAAAGCTCCCAGCATGCCTCGTTCTGCATTGTCCAGTAAGGATCTGAGCCAATCAGCATTATTAGTGATTGAATATAGCGCCGAAACCGGAGCAAGTCTTCGAGGACTTGGCGGAATGGATTTCTAATCTTATGGTATAAGCCCAGGTGAACCGTACGCGGAACATAAACCAAATCATCCACTAAGTTACCCGCGTTACTCTTGCCGCCGGAGCCTGTATCTACGACATAGGGGCAAAGCACCTCTAGAACGTCGCCTTCACTATTTTCTACGGCTTCGAAAGTAAGTCTCGCGAATGGACCAAGCGCGTCATCGTGACAGTAAAGCTTACGAATGGAGCAAGCTGAGTTTCGATGGCCGTAAAGTTCAGAACCAGGGTCGCCGGCGATCCTCAAGTCCTCAGCGTACTCGAATCCAGTTACGGTAATCAGGTGCCCATCAAGCTTTGGCCCCAGTTTCCCATCGCAGCGTTTGTACACGTCTACCCCCAGCAATAGAGGCTCCCTTTTTCGGGCTTGGTAGGCGTAAATGAGCGCTCTGAGGCGGTTGTTTCTGAAACTTGGTGAGTTTTTACTGTCCACCCTCGTTGGCGACACGGCGTATTGAACATACTCCAGATCAAATGCCGCGAGGGCATTTTTTACCAAGTCGGGAGTGAGACCATGTGTCCCGGAAAGCCGGAAGTCCTTTGCACGCCCCCATGATTGGGCCATTCGGGTGATGCTAGATGGTGATGGAATTTGTGTTTTTCGTGATGTCGGTACGCCATAAAAGTAGGACCACAACGCGCTTGATGCGCATGCGGCTACCGAACTGTCTTGCTCTTGAAACGGCAGGGTGGTCGGGATAGTTAGTTCCAATCCGAACAGGTTGACTGATTCCGACGTCGTAGTTTTGTATTCCCTGGAGAGTGCGCGCGAATCGCACTCGTCAGTTGCTTTATCGCCGGGAGAATAAGTATTTAGGCAAGTCCGTCCTACGAGTGCATTTTCGAGTGGCCGCACTACGACGAACCCGAGGTAGGCCTCGCTTAAAGAGGATTGAGACAACGACGTCTCGGCTTGTCCTCTTATCAGCGCGATCAACTCTTTGCGGTAGAACGGCCTATTGTGGCTGGGATTCGCCTTCCCGCTAAAAAAATGCAGCCGGGTGCACAGTTTCCCAAAGTCGCGATGGCTTCGGACGTGGAAATTCGCGTAGTCTTCGAGAAAGTGCCGGTCTACGTATTCCTTTTCAATTACTACTGAAAGAGCTTTTTGTCGCGACAGATATCCGATGAGGTAAGAGACTTGTTTCTTTCGGAATATTGCCCGCAAATCCACATTCGAGCCAGCTAGAACTTGGCGAACGATGCGGCCAAAAAGCGGCTTGGAAAATCCACAAACCTGTAAGCGGTCGTTGTAAAGAGGCAACTTCCCAATCATGAAAACAGGAGAAACTAACGCTCACACAGAGAGCCCGAATTACCTCGGGTTGTGGAAGCAAAATTCGCGTTCTTTGTCCTCGTCTGACAGATCGAAATCGCGTCGCATCGTCTCAACTTCGTCTTCTAGGTCCGGGAAGAATTCCTTTACTTTTCGTGCAAACGCCTCGGATTTCTCCAAATCTTGTTTTTCTTGGGCTGCCATTTTGGTGTCTGGGTTGTTGTCTGTTTTGGGATAAAAAACCGCCGCATGATATTCCGAAGTAGCAAGGGGAGTCAAAATCGGCTGTTCGGCAGCAAAAACTCTCTGAAAACCAACGCCTTAAAAACTAGATGTGACTTCTTGCAACGCCATCTCATCTGATTGACTCAACCTACATTGAGAAGAATAGCTAACGACTGCCAATAGGAAATTACCTGGGTACAGACAAATTTCGGCAATTTTCCACCTGCGACCCGTGCCAAGCCACAAGAAAACTTAGGTTGCGTTTTAGGGGCAATTCAATGAATATTTGGAACGTATAACCTTTTTTATCAGTGATTTATATCATTTATTGCACTCCCGCCGCCTCCACCACTTTTAGGTTTGCCGCTCTGCGGCAATCTGCCGACCGGCTGTTCCACAGCGTTAGCAACGGGAGACTTCCCTAGCTAACCGCAGCCGCACTCACAGGTAGTTTGCCAAGACTCCTACAATTCAAAGCCATCAGCAAAAACGGCTTCCTCCAGCTCAACCAAGACCGCTTGGCCGCTGAGGCAGTTGTTGCTGTAGACCGACTCGCCGCTGACGGCCTGCACGCAGGCCCCGATAAAGCCGGTGAATCCGTTGCCGGGGAGCTGAATGTCTTGTGACAGCGGCAGCTCTTCACCGGCCAGGATTGGGCCAATGGGTACCCGGATAAGCTCGGCGTCGGCTTCGTCGATCGCGGCATCCGGGGACAGGCGGAACACCACCTCGGTGGCCGCCGCATCCTGGCCGCCGTCATTGCGCACCGTCAGGCTCAGCGTCACGCGACCATTGCGACTGATCCCGGTGTCCACGCTGCCGTCTTGCGCTAGCAGGTCGACCGGTCCTTCACATGCGCTGGCGCGGCTGGCGCTGGCGGTCACCGGAGCCGAGGTTGCACCCTCGTCGTCCACGGCAAACACACCTACCTCGTAAGTGCCCGCACCGGCGCACAGCGCCTCGGTGCTAATGGCCCAGTCGCTGCCGCTGCCGCTGAGATTCACGCTGACTTCCTCGCCCGAAGGACGGGTCACCAGCGCCACCACTTCAGCAACCGTGCCGGTGGTGGTGACCTGGGCAACGCTCAGGGGCGTTGCCACAGCGGTCAGCGTTGCCGGCAGCGTGATCTCTCCAATCAGCGGATCGTCACCGGCCAGCAGGATGCCGTTGCCCAAAGAAAACAGTCGCGACCGAAACCCGTCGATGAACTCGTTGACGATCCCGTTGCCGTTGTCGTCCAGACCGGGGGTCTGGCTGTTGGAGCGATACCGCAGCGCGCTTCGCGCGACCAGAAACGCACTACGCAGGCGCGCCCCGTTCAGCACCTGGTTCCAGAAAAAGCGCGAAAACGAAATCTGTCCATTCTGCTGGAACGTCGCGGCCTGTCCGGCGGCTGTCGACACGATTACGCTGCGGCGTTTGTCCACGGGAGGCACCAGCGCACTGGCAAAGCTGCCGGCGTTGTCCGCATCGATCACCACCGTTATCTCTCCCGGCAGCGTCTCCTGCGCCGTATCCAGAAAACTGTCCAGCGCCGACGGAGAGAGTGTGTCGACGCCCGACAGCACCAGACTGCCGCCCTCCTCCGGCGCAATCAGGTAGAGGATCAGGTCCTGCGCATTTTCGGTGCCGAAGTTTTCGATGGCGTCCTGCAGGGCCGCAAGAGACGGATTTCCGTCACGCCCGGAGGAACCGGCAAAAGTCAGGAACCGCAGGGAGTCGCAGCTGTCATCCAGACAGCTTTCCCCGTCTGGGCCGTAACCCTGCTGCAGCAGCGCCCGATAGGCCAGCTCGCTGTTCACCCGACCGGCGGTGCCCAGGAGACCAGGACCAGCCGCGCCGGCCAGGATAATGGCCTTTCGCCGCAGCGGATTGTCGACCGTCACCGAGGTCAGCGTTGCGTTGCTGGTATTGCCAAAGCTGTCGCTGGCGTAAACGGCAATGTTATAGGTCCCAGGAACGTTGAAAATATCGGCGGTGACGGTGAACTCATCGCCGCCCACCGCAACAAACTCCAGCTGCGGTAACCCCTCAATGGGATTATCGGGCGATGCCGGGATAAACCCCGGCGGCCGCAGAATCGCAAACACCCGCTGTACACCGTCCGGGTCCAGCACCGTCGCGCTCAGCGTTGCGCTACTGCCGCTGTCGATGATCTGCGCCCCTGACAGCGCCTGAATCGACGGCGCTTCTCCGGCAAGGAGAATGTCGCTGCCGATGATCTGCCCGGCCACCGCATCGAGGTCGGCCTGTTCGTTGGCCACGCCGTTGGCGTTGGCGTCGACCTGTGGCGTCTGATCTTGAAAGGACTCAGAAACCAGGGTCGAGGCAGACTCAAAAGCCACCCCGACCGTTTCGCCGCTCAGAATCTGGCCCCAGAATCCGTTCGAGAACGACAGCGATCCCTGGCTGACAAAGTAAGCGTTCTGGCTGCCCATGGCGCTGGTGATCACCGTGCGTCCGGGCGACGCCAGCGGCGCAATGAAGGAACCCGACTGGCAAGCGTCATAGATTACGGTCAGCGGGACACCGGGGTTGGCCGCCTGGAATTCGTCCAGCAACGCATCGAGCTCACCCGAGGCCAGCAGTTCCGTGCCGCTCATCCGAAAGGTCTGGTCACCACCGTGGTCCACCAGGTACACCAGCAGACTGTCGATATCCTCGACAAAGTCGCCGCGCAGCGCTGCCGCCAGCTCCGCCACTGTGGCATCACCATCCACGTCATCCGCCAACCCGTTCTGGTCCAGATCCAGGCTCTGGTCAGCGGAGAGGTATTGAATGCGATCTTTGGTATAGCCGCTGAAGCTCAGCACGCGCACGGCAAAATTGGCGTTGGCCTGGGTGGCTTCCCACAGGGCGTTACCCGGATAGGGTCCGCCACCGGTCACCACGATGGCCCGGTCTTGCGACGGCAACCCCGGCGGCGCCAGGATTTGAAGCCGATCGTTCCCCGCTTCGGCCACGTGGAGTCGGTTGTCCCCGGTGATCGCCAGGCCCACTGGCAGATAGAGACTGCCCGGGTAATGACCGCGCTGTCCCACCGCAATAAACGGGTTCAGGTCAGGATCAAAGATCAGCACCCGGTCTCTGAACAGGTCCGATGCAAAGACCCGCCCGTCAGCCGCAACCGTCAGGCCCTGCACCAGGTCCATGCGATCGCCGTTGAACAGCGGATCAAACACCTCCTGCTGGATCACGCCAGCCGGCGACACGCGCATGATGCGGCCGTCGAACGCGGTGCCGGCAAAGTCGGTACCTCGGTCGGTGATATACACCGAGCCGTTGCCCGCGGCGATGGCGCCGACCCGCTTGAATCCGTCCGACGCCCCGACAATGGATGTCCAGGTGGTTTGGTGTACACAGGAGTTGGAGAATACGGCCACGCTCGGCGCACCGGAGGCGTCGTCCAGTACGTAGACCGTGCCACCCGCGTCGACAGCTACGTCAATCGGGCTGCCTATTCCGGCCGGCGAATCGCAGCGGGAGATAAGATCGCCGGTGGTCGACAGGCGCACCAAATCGTTCTGGGCCGAATCGGTCACCCACAGATCGCCGGAAGGTCCGATGGCCAGGCCCCGTGGGTTGAAGGACCCAGCGTCAGAAACGCTGTCAAGCTGACGCCGCAGAACACCCTGACTGTTGAATACCTGGATCCGACGGTTTTGCTCATCGGTGACGTAAGAGTTGCCGAAGGCATCCACCGCCACATCGACCGGGATCCGGAACTGGCCAGGCCCCCGGCCGGCGGAACCAAAGCTGTAGCGCAGGACACCGTCGGATCCCCGGAGCTCGATCCGGTTCGTGGCGAAGCCCGAGATAACCACTGACGAATCGGCAAGGGTTGCCACGTCCGCGACCTGACCGGTATCTACGCGAAATTCGCGAACCAGGCCCCCTGTTCCCGGATCATAAGTCTTGATGACGCCGAAAGCGTCCTCGACCACCAGCAGAAGTCCGCTGCGTCCGTCGATGTGTGCCGCCAGAGCCCGGGTCAGCGGAAAGGGGCTCTGCCCGCCGTCGACGAACAGACGCCGAAAGTTACCCTCCAGGTCGAACACCTGGATGCGCTGGTTAAAGGTATCTACCACAAAGACCTCACCGCGCACCTGATCCACGGCCAAGCCGAAAGGCCCATTGAAGCCCGGCTGATCGGCACCGAACTCGCCAATTCCCGCACCCTCACTACCCCAGGAAAACAGCTCCGTTCCCTCGGGGTTGTACTTGGTCACTTGGAACTCACTGGAGCGGAGCACGTAAATGTTGCCTTCACTATCCAGATCCACCGCAACCGGGTTGCCCGAGATGCCGAGAATCTCCATCAGCAAATTGCCGTCTGGATCGAACTTGACGAGCTTTTGCCTCGAGTTGTCTAGCACATAAAGGTTTTCATCCGAATCGAGGCTCACGTCTGACAGGCTCCGAAACTGACCCGGCCCCGAGCCCTCGCCGCCAAAACGCTGCACCAGCGCGCCGTCCGCCGCGTACTTCTGCACGTCAAAACTCAGAATGTCGGTAAAGTAAAGGAAACCCCGGGTGTCCGTGGAGATGCCGGAGTTATTGAAATACCAGGGGCGCTTGAGCTGCGGGAGCATCCGCTCATAGGCCAACGGGGGCTTGGCGGTGCCGTTAACCGTCACACCGGTACCACCGGCACCTAGGCCAACCAAATCCATAAACTCAAAATCATCGACGGTGTTGTCCGGGTAAAGGCGGATCTCCACGGAGCTGGCGATGTCCGGCGGCAGCGAGGTCAGGTCGAACAGCAGGTCAAAAGGCGTCGTCGCATCGTCAGGGATCGGCTGCACGTCCACATCCGACGAAAAGCCGTCCAGGCTCGTGCGCAGGCGCACAAACAGTCCGGACGCGATGGAAAAACTGCCGGCCGAATAGCTCAACGATTCAAAGTTCAGCACATTCAGCGGACCAGGCGTCAGCGTAAACGTCAGGTATTCATCGGCGTTAAACGGCTGATCGGCGAACACGGGCCAAAATGGCGCTCGGTTGGCAAAGGCGTTTGGCATGTTCTGCTGCAGCATGCTGGCACTGAGACCCGGATCAACCACGTCCGTCGGCATGGGCGTGGAGTCAAAAAGACAGGTCGGAAGGAATGGGTCGAAGCAGTTGGTTGGCTGTTCATCGGTGAGGTCGGGCGCATAACGAACCAGGATGTCAGCAGAAGCCTCGCCGGCGGTCATCAGCAGGACCAGCAGCGCGGCCGAAATTTTCTTCAGCAATTTATTCCCCTTCCCTGAGTACCCGGGGCCAGAATACCACCGTTAGCGAAAGAGGTTTCGGGCTGCCAGCAACCGTCGGGCCGGGCCCTGCTTGGGGCACCAGAACCAGCGGCCGCCGATGTAAAACGCTGCGGCGGGCGTCAGCGGCTTACCGGCTTCTCTCCGGGAGCCGTTGAAGTCCCAGCCTGCTGCTGCGCTCGATCCCGCCAGAAGTCGGCGTTGGCAATCCCCAGTTCATCAGGATCAAAGGTGTAGCGTTTGACCCCCAGTGCCTGCTGCCGCTCATAGTCTCTTAACGCTTTGATCGCCGGCCCACCCAGAAAAAAGATCACCAGGATGCCCACGATGTTGAGCCACGCCATGACGCCGACGCCGATGTCCCCCAGTGCCCAGGCCAGATCCGCCGTGCGGATTGAGCCATAGAACACCATGCCGAGCAGCATCACCTTCAGCAGCAGCAGCGAACCTGGGATGTTCAGTGTTCTCCGGATGTAGGCCACGTTGGTTTCCGCTACGTAGTAATAGGCGAGGATCGTGGTGAACGCGAAGAAGAATAGTGCCACCGCAACAAACACCTTGCCGATGTCGGGGAATACGCCTTCGAGTGCCAGCTGCGTGTAGGCGGGGCTGTTAGCGGCAACGTCTGCCGCGAGGTTTTGGACCAGGAAACCACCCTCCCCCCCGTGCACGTTGTAGGCGCCGGTGATCAGGATCATGAATGCGGTAGCGCTGCACACGAACAGCGTGTCGACGTAGACCGAGAAAGCCTGAACCAGACCCTGCTGCGCCGGATGCTCCACCTCGGCCGCGGCGGCCGCGTGCGGACCCGAGCCCTGCCCTGCCTCATTGGAGTAAACGCCGCGCTTTACGCCCCAACCGATTGCTGCGCCCACACCCGCCATCGGGGTAAAGGCATCGCTAACAATGAGCATGATGATGCCCGGAAGTTCGCTGACGTTCATGCCAATCACGACCAACGCGAGAATCATATAGGCCGCCGCCATAAACGGGACCACAAACTGCGTGAAGCCGGCGATGCGTTTGACGCCACCAAAGATAATGGCGGCGAGGATCACCACAACCGCGGATGCCGTGATGAGTTTGGTGGTGCTCAACTCCGAACCGAACAGGTCCAGGACCCGCCCAGGCCCGAACGCGACTTCTGCAGCACTGGCCATCGCGTTGGCCTGCACCCCGGGCAGCAGCAGCCCTACCGCCAGAACGGTGAAAACTGCGAACAGCCAGCCGTACCACTTCTGGCCGAGCGCCTTTTCGAAATAGAACGCTGGACCGCCCCGGTACTGCCCCTCATCGACCTCTTTGTAGATCTGCCCCATGGCAGACTCGATGTAGGCCGTGGCGGCACCAAGGAAGGCGACTACCCACATCCAAAAAACGGCGCCAGGGCCCCCAAACCCGATCGCCGCCGCTACGCCGGCGATGTTGCCGGTGCCCACTCGTCCCGAGAGTGAAACAGCCAAAGCCTGAAAGGTCGAGATCCCCTGCTCGGAGCTGCCTCCGGTGCGCAGCAGCCGAATCATCTCGACAAAATGGCGAACCTGCACAAAGCGGGTCACGACTGAGAAAAACAGGCCTGCGCCCAGGCACAGATAGATCAATGCCGGACTCCAGACGAGGCCGGATAGAGCGTCAACAAATGATTGCACAAAAAACCTTAGGTCAGCTTCAAAAAGGGGTTGCCCGAAGGTGCGCCAGTCTAGCACCCAAAGTGGTGAGCCGAGCGCGCACAAAAGTCTTCAGCGCCATCGGACGCCGTGTATGATCGTTGGGAACGAGCCGAGTTGCATCGGCATTCGCTTCCATAGCGGCAGTTTACTGAAAGGCGGACGAATGAGCGCAGTGTATTTCAAAACGAGGAAACGTTGTCTCGACCGGCCCGTTCGCCTTACGCTCATATTGTTCCTACTGTTCTCCCCGGCCGCCCTAGCGCAACCTAGCGGTGCCCATCAGGCACTGCTGACCAACGAAGGCTGGACCAGCTTCGGGGGTGTAGCTTCCGGTGGGCAGTATTCGGCGCTCGACGAGATCAATCTCGCTAACGTCAAGGGCCTTAAGCGAGCCTGGACGAGCCGCACCGGCGACGTGGTCGAGGGGCCTGCTATCGAAGGGGGTTCGTCTTTTGAGGGAACGCCGCTGTACTGGGACGGCAAGCTATTTGTCTGTACGCCCATGCACCGCGTGCTTGCCCTGGAGCCCGACACGGGCAAGGTGATCTGGCGCTTCGACGCTCTGAGCACGCTGGCCGAGCCTCCACCCCGTTTTGCCGCCAACTGCCGCGGTGTGTCGCTCTGGGTTGACCCAAATGCTGAAGCGGGCGCGAGCTGTCGTGCGCGAATCATTAAGCCGGACATCTTCGCGCGCCTTATCGCGATCGATGCACAAACCGGCAAAGCCTGCGAAGGGTTTGGCGATAAGGGGGTTGTGCGCCTGAATGACCTCGACAACAGCGGTGAAGGCGACCTTTACCTCACGTCTCCGCCGGCGGTGCTGGGCAACCTGATCATCACCGGCAGCGTGGTCGGCGACAACATCGTCGCCAATGCGGCGGACGGCTACGTACGGGCCTTCGACGCACGCACCGGCAAGCTGGCCTGGTCATTTAGTCCAATTCCCGTTGCGCTCAGTGGAAAAACGGGCGGCGCTAACGTGTGGTCTTTGATTGCGGTGGACGAAGAGCGAAACCTCGTGTTCCTCCCGACCTCGAGCCCCAGTGTGGATCCGTATGGCGCCAATCGCACCGAGCCGATTCCGCTGGCCAATGCCGTGGTTGCGCTGGACGGTCGCAATGGTGAGGTGGTCTGGAGCTTTCAGACGGTGCACCACGATCTCTTCGACTATGACCTGCCGGCCCAGCCGATACTGTTTGACCTTAGCAAAGACGGCGAAACCATCCCAGCCGTTGCGCAGATTACTAAACTGGGTTTCGTCTTTGTGCTCGATCGGCGCACCGGTAAACCGCTCCACCCCGTCGAAGAACAGCCGGTGCCAACCAGCGACATTCCCAACGAGCGAGCATCGCCCACGCAGCCCATACCCACAAAACCGGCGCCGTTCGCCCGCCAGCACATCGACCCGGATGACATGTTTGGCCTGACGCCAGTGGACAAGCTAGCCTGCCGACGCCGTTTTGATTCGCTGCGCTACAAGGGGTTGTTCACCCCACCGAGCGAGCAGGGTTCTATCCAGCTCCCCTCCGCCCTCGGTGGTGGGAACTGGGGTGGCGCTTCGCTGGATCCGCGCAGCAACACGCTGATTGTCAAAACCCAAAACCTCGCCACCATCATGAAGCTGGTGCCCGCGGACCCGGCCGAAACCCGGCCGATCGGTCCGCCAGTCGAGTTCCTTAAAAAGCCGCTCAACCAAACGCCCTATCGGCTGGACGGCGAGTTCTTCCTGTCGCCGCTGGGCATCCCGTGTACGCCGCCACCGTGGGGTGAACTCGTTGGCATTGATCTGGACAGCGGCGAGCACCTCTGGCGGCAGCCGCTGGGCCGCTATCCAATCACCGATGGCTTACGCACGCAGGCGTCATGGGGTTCACCCAACGTTGGCGGGCCGCTGGCGACAGGTGGTGGCCTGGTGTTTATCGGCGCGGGCATGGACTCGACCTTTCGCGCGCTGGACACCACAACGGGTGAGCTGCTCTGGCAAGACGAAGACCTGCCCGCACCCGCCATGGCGGTGCCGATGACCTACCGCCATAACGGGCAGCAATACGTGGTCGTTGCGGCAGGCGGCAACTCATTAGCAGGGACCAAACAATCTGACGCGATTGTGGCTTATCGTCTCGGCCGATGACGCTGATGGCCAGCGCAGCCGGCAATTTGCTACCGTGGCAGCCTTTTCCGGCACTGGGTGTGTGAACCGTGATTAAGAAAATTCTGCTGGTCCTGCTGCTCGTCATTCTCGCTGGCGCGGCATACCTCTATAGCTCCATGCTGGCCAACATCCCAGAGAGCCGGCTCCAGCTTCAGCCTGCCCAGACGGTCGCCTCATCAGAAGCGCCGGTGCTGCTGTTTGGCGCCACGCGCAATACCGGGTTAGAGCTTGCCAAGAAACTGCATGCCCGGGGCGAGAAGGTCGTCGCGTTTGTTCGCCCAACGTCCGATCGGAGCGCGCTGGAGGCGCTGGGCGCGGAGTTCCTCGAAGGCGACGCGATGGACGAGGCCTCGGTGATTGCCGCAGCTCAATCCCAGCCATTCAGGGCTGTCGTGACCACGGTCGGCTGCCTGAAGTGCGTTCCCCCGGTCGACTTAACGGGCAATCGGCACATCATCGACGCGGCGAAAACCGCCGGGATTGATCGCGTCCTGCTGGTGACCACCATCGGCGCTGGGGACAGCGCTGAAGTCTTACCGCTGCCTAGTAAACAGATCCTCAAGGAGATCCTGCCGCTGAAGACCCAGGCGGAAGATCATCTGCGCGCGAGCGGCCTGAACCACATCATCATCAGACCCGGTGGCCTGCTCAGCGGCCAGGCGTCGGGGAACGGCATGCTGTCCGATGCCCCCGAGGCGTTTGGCTACATCGACCGCAGTGATCTTGCGGACCTGATGCTGGCCTGTCTGGATTCGAGTGTCTGCGACGGCAAAACGCTGGCCGCTATCGATAGCGAGCGCAAAACCTACTGGTAAGCCGCTGCCGGCGGCCGTTGAATCACCGGTTCAACAGGTACTCCGCCACCGCCTGATAGGCCGGCAGCGATGTGGGGTCGATCTTGCCGTTCTTGGCCGTGGGAAAGGACGCGAACCTCACCAGTACCATGTCAGCCATCGGATCGATGTAAATCGTTTGGCCGTGCACGCCGCGAGCCGCGAACGCGCCGTGGTCGTTATGAAACACCCACCACATGCCGCGATAGCTGCCGCCTTCCAGGGTTGTGTAGCCGGCTTTAGCAAAGTGGTCCTTGTCACCGCCACGACGGATTCCGCCCACCACCTCGGCGGGAAACAGGCGCTGCCCGTCGACGACACCTCCGTTCAGCAGCAATAGTCCGATCCGCCCCAGGTCTCGTAGGCCGGCACTCAGGCCACCGCCGGCAAACGGCGTCCCCTTCCCGTCCACCGTCATGTATCCGTCCTGCTCCGTGCCGATTTTGCTCCAGATGCGCTCTGACAACAGCTCGGTGACCTCCTGACCCGAAACTCGGGAGACAATCCAGCCTAGAACATCCGTGTTCACGGTTTTGTAGGCAAACGCCTGGCCATGCTCACCCGCTGGACGGACCGTCTGGAGGTATTCGAAGTAGCCGTCCGGGCCGGAGTAGTCCTTTGGCTTCGGCAGCGGGCTGGCCGCCTGGGAGTAAATCCAGATTTCCGCCTTCGGATCAGCGTAGTCTTCGCTGTAGTCGAGCGACGTGGTCATGTCCATCACCTGTCGCACCGTCGCGCTGCCAAAAGCACTCGACGACAGCTCAGGCACGATGGTTGAGACTAGCGCAGCTTCATCCAGCGCCCCTTCAGCGACCAGAATTTCCGCCAGCAGGCCGGTCATCGACTTGGTCATCGACATCGCGCCATGCTTGCCCGCTTCGTCCAGGCAGCCCAGATAACGTTCATAGACCACCTTCCCACGATGGATGATCAGCATGCCGTCGGTGTAGTTCGCGGCTAGCGATGCCTCCCAGGTCATCGGTTCGGTCGACCCCATCGGCATGAAGGTGACCTGATCGATCCCTGCGTCCAGCGCGTAGGTCAGTTCTGAGGGTGCTCCGAGCCCCCGACTTACCTGCTCCGTCGGCAAAAACTCGCGTAGATGGCACACCGTCCAACGGAGCTTGGGAAAGCTGAAGTAATTCGAATCGGGCTGGGTGATGAGCTTATCGGGCGGCGGGGGAAAACCCTCCATCCATCCCATCACCGCCGGGTCGGACTCAGCCGCCGACAGATGCTCCGCTGCCTGCACCGCGCTGATCGGCAGTAGGAAAAGTCCAAAAAACACAAATGGCACCGGGACAAGCCGGATTCGGCCCGAACGCATAGTTACCTCACAAAACCGCTGGCGTTGGCTGGAGCTGTCGGGAAGGACAGCTCGGGAAGTCACAATTATAGCGGGACAGCTTTCGCTCCTCGACCGATTGTGAGATCAGCCGCTACAATCAAATGCTTTGACGCGGGAGGTCTCTTTGCGCCGCAGGGTGGTCGTTTTCTCCGGTTTCGTGCTGGCCGGACTCACCGCTGTTGGTCTCTTCCTCCTACTGGCCGACCTTGGCTTCCTCCGAGATCGGCTAACGTCGGCGGCGAGCCGGTCGCTGGGCCGCGAAGTACGGATCAGCGGCCCGCTGTCGCTGCGGCTGGGGCGCCAGATCCAGCTAGTTGCCAGCGACGTTTCGATTGCCAATCCGCCCTGGGCCAGCCAGCCTGAGTTGTTTAAAGCGACCGAGCTTGAGGCCGACATCCGGCTCCGCTCGCTGCTGGAGGGGCCCGTTCAGATCGATCGCCTGGCGCTGACGGGCGCTGCTGTGGCGCTAGAAGGGCTGCCCGACGGCCGACGAACCTGGGACTTTCCCTGGAGCGCTTCATCAGCAGGATCACCGTCAACAAGCGCCCCGATGCCTCAACTCTCAGCGCTCAGTGCTCAGGACCTCACGATTCAGGTGTCGCTGCCGGAGCTCACTCAGGTCAGCCTGCTTACCCTGGAGACAACCCAGTTCGGCCGTGACGGCGATCGTTTTGACGTGACGCTGTCAGGCGAGGTCAACAACGTCGACCTGACGCTGGAAGGCCATCTCGCACCCTCAACATCTATGGGAACCCAACGCCGCCAGGATCTCACCCTCGATGCCAGCCTTGGAGAGATTTCTCTCACTGGCACAGCCCGCGGCATCGATACACAAACCGTCTCACTGACATCCGCGGAGCTGACGGTGGCGGGGCCCGACGCAGCCTACCTACTCGAGACGCTGAACCTGCCTGACTTCACCTCCGGCCCCCTGGATCTGTTGGTTGAGCTAACGCCCGGAGACGAGCGGAACCAGGCAAGCCTGGCAGGCCACCTTGGCGAATACGAGATGGGAGCCGCCGGGTGGTTTCGGGACCTCCGAGGCGCGGGCGGTTTCGAGATCACCGGGACGGTCGCGGGTCCAGAGCTGAAGCTGCTGCGCCCTGCCCTCAAAATTTTTGAGCTGGCTGAGGCGCCGTTCCTCTTTGCGGGAACAGTTCGCTCGGATGGCCAGGCGTTTGCGGTGGAGCCCCTGAGGCTGACGGTTGACGGCAAGGTCGTCCGTGGCGAAGGAAAACTGCTGAAGGGAGACACCGGACAACAGCTTCAGCTCGCCCTGGCGAGCGACGACCTCTCAACCGAGGTGACGATCAACCTTTCCGTCCCAAGTTCGATCCAGGGCGCCGAGCTGACCGTCATGATGCAAGGCGCAGACGCCGGCGCGGTCGCCGGAACTGTCGGGCTGCCAGGCCTTTCGGCGATGCCCTTCAAGGCATTCGGACATGGCGTGATCGACGGTGGGGCGCTGGCGGTCGACCGGGCGCGCGTCGAGATTCTGGACGAACAGCTTGACATCAACGGTCGTCTGGCGGGCCGCGAGACGGAGTTGGACCTGGAAGCCAGCGACATCACCCTATCCGCGTGGTTTGACGGCAACGCTGTGCCTTTCCCCGATCTGGAACATGTCTACGGCACGGGCCGGTTCCGCGCGTCGCAGGAGGCATCAACGCTGACCGATCTGGCGCTGACCTCCGGAAATTTGCGCTTCGGGGGCACCATGACCTGGCCGATCGGGCGTAAGGAGACGCAGCTCGATCTGTCAGTCTCGGGTCCGGACGCCGCAGGGGCAGCGGAGGCTTTGGGCGCGGGAGGCCTGCCCGCGCTGCCGTTTGTCCTGTCCGGGAGAGCCACCTACGCTGAAAAAAGGCTAAGCGTATCGGCAGCGGAACTCGAGCTTGATGACCAGGTGATCCGCTTTGACGGCAGGATGGTCGCCGACGCGGGAGCACCAGCGGCTGAGCTCAGTTTCTCAACCGAGGGCATTCGCCCCTCAACCTGGCTACCAGAGCTTGACGCGTTTGCACCAAAGCTCTCCCCGCTGTCCGGCTCGGGTCAGCTTCGCTACTCCGAAAATGCTCTAGTCATGGAAAACCTTGCAATGTCAGCCGGTCCAGCGACCTTAGTCGGGCGGTTCTCAATCGATCTCGACGCTGCTGCGGCCGGAGGTGCGCTCGATTTACGGATCCAGTCGCCTTCCGCGACGCTGCTGCTGCCGGCTCTCGATCCGTACGCGCTGGCAAAAGAGCCGCTGGCCGTTTACACCGTTGGCACATGGAGCGCGAACGGCCTTGAGCTGGCCGAAGCGAGCCTTGAATTGGGAGCCCGAGGGTCCGTTGCCGGCCCCGTCAGCCTACGCCTGGAACCTAAGCCCGTGGTCACGGTGGACCTTAAGTCCGAAGGTCTGGATCTGCGCAGTGGAAAGGCCGCGGCCAGCGAACCGCCAGGTCTGGGTTCAGTGATGAAGCAACGTGCTGACGGTCGAGTCATTCCCCCCGACGATCTCCCGCTGACGTGGCTGTCGAGGCTCGACCTCGATTTCCAGATCGCTATGGATTCGCTGTTCAGCGATACCTGGGCGGGCCCGCAGATCAGCACCGCGGGGACTCTCCGCGACGGCCGTCTGGACGTCAGTCGTTTTGAGTCCGATGGCGTGCGGGGACAGCTGAGCGGCACGTTCACCGCGGAGCCGGCGGATGACGCCTATCGCTTCGATGTGGACCTTGAGGGCCGAAACCTCTACGTCGCCTCACCCTCGGAGGACGCCGATTCGCTGGCTGACCGGCCCAGCTACAGTCTGAGCGCGGAGCTGCACGCGGAAGGACGCAGCTTGCGCGCACTGGCCGCATCCGTGTCGGGCCGGGTCACCGTAGATGCTCAGGCGGGCATCCTTGAGCGCCGCAACAGCCTCCTGACCACGCTGATTCTTCAAGACACGCTGACCGGCCTCCTCGAAACCGTGCTGCCATTTGTCCGCAGCCGTGACGAGCTGGAGCTGTCCTGCCTGGTCGTGCGCCTGGAGCTCGAGAACGGTCGCGCCGGCGGCGATCCGTTTTTTGCCCTGCAGACTCGGGAAGTGAATCTGCTCGCGCGAGGAGATATCGAACTTGCGAGCGAAACGCTGAATCTGGACGTTATCGCCCAGCCGCGTCGAGGCCTCGGCATCAGCATCGGTGACCTGATCAATCCCTTTACCCGTGTCGGCGGCACCCTGGCCGATCCGCGCATCGTGGCTGACCCCAGGAACGCCGTCATCGAAACCGGTGTCGGTATTGCCACCGGCGGGCTGTGGCCGCTCGGAAAAAACCTGCTGAAGCGTTTCCTGGATGACGACGCGTGCACCAAGGCTATGGCGGAACCCGCCAACACGCGCTGACAGCAAAGATGCGGGTCCTTGGAGTCCTGAGGTCAAACGCGAAGCCACGAACCGGTGACCGGCGATTGGCCGGTATTACGCGGGAAAGGTGACCGTAAACTCTAGACCTGAACCGGTGTTCCTCACACTGATGGTGCCACGGTTCAGCTCGATGGCCCGCGATGCGATCGCCAGGCCCAGGCCGCTGCCGCTCGCCGCGCTTTCCGCGGCGTTGGTTGAACGAAAAAACGGTTCAAATAGCTGCGCCAGATCTTCTTCGGAAACGCCCCCACCTGAGTCGCTGATCACCACCTCAGCCCTTGTCTCCTGGGCGGACAGCTCAACCTTTACCGGCTCGCCCCCCTGGCCGTGGAGGACAGCGTTTCTGAGCACGTTTTCGAAAGCACTGCGCAAGGCCCCCGGATAACCGTTCACGATGCACGCCCCCTCACTGGTCAAATCGATCAGCCCTTGATCCTCTTTGCCCTGGTTCTCGTAGCGAACATCTTCGACCACGGACTCCAGCAGCTCCGTCAGATCGATCGTTTCCGGCGCCTCATCGGGCTGAGCGTCCAGCCGGGAAAACTCGAGGATCTGGCCGATCAAACTGTTCAGCCGCTCGGTTTCCAGATCGATCTTGGCAAATTCCGGCTGTTCACCCACCTGGCGTCGGGCCAGCTCTAGCGCCATGCGCAGCCGCGCCAGCGGCGACCGGAGCTCGTGGGATACGTTGCGGGTGAGCTCGGTTTGCCGCTGCCAGGCACGGTCCAGCTCACGGGCCATCCGATCAAAATCCTGCCCGAGCTGACCGATCTCGTCATCCCGCCGAGTGACCGATTCCGGCACCCGGGTCTTCAGCTTACCGTCAGCCAGCGACAACGCGGCACCCCGCAGCTCGGAGACCGGTCTCGAGATGGCTCGTGCGAGCAGATACGACACCGCAGCGCTTACCAACAACGCCAACAAAATCAGCACCACCTGGCCGCGCTCCGCCAGCCACCGACCCGCGGCTCGCTGTGTAGGCAGCACAAACAGCGTGTAGAGCTGTCCGTCGGGCCCTACCAGCTGCGAAAAGGGCCTTGCCGGACGCAGATTGCCCCGCATTGGCGGTTTGATCATCTCCCCGCCGAACCGCCGCATGGCAAGGCCAACTGGCATCGGCAGCGGGCGCCCGAGAAGGTCTTTACCGTCGCTGTCCAGCACAAACACCGCCGCGGCGGTAACGGCCGGCAAACCCTCCAGCCATGCAACGAGACCCTCATGCCCCGCGTCACGGAGCGCAACGCTGGCATCCAGCATCGCGTCGCTGACCTGAAAGTTCTCCATGGCCGCTCGGGCGCGCTGGGCATAGCCGTAGCCCACCGCCGCAGCCAGAACAATCGTCAGCGTAATAATCAGCCAAAACGAAAAAAAGATTCGCAGCAGGAGACTTCGCACCGGGAGTCCTCAGCTTTCGACCGCGAGGTAGTAGCCCATACCTCGTCGGCTCATGATCTGCGGATTGTCAACGCCCGCAGCGCTAAGCTTTCGACGCAGGTTACTGATGTGCGTATCGATACTGCGGTCGTAGGGGAGGTTCTTGCGACCCAGAGCGCGCTGCGACAGCTCGTCTTTGGAAACCACCTCTGAAGGGTTGTCCAGGAGACACTTGAGCAACTCAAACTCGGCGCCGGTCAGGCGAATCAGCTCGCCGCTGGCGCTCACACGCCGGGTACCCAAATCCACGTCCAGCTCGCCCACGCTGGCTGGCTCATCACGCTCGGCTGTCGGCCTGGCGCGACGGAGAATCGCCTTGATCCGCGCCGTCAGCTCGCGGGGATTAAAAGGCTTGGGCAGGTAATCGTCGGCGCCGAACTCGAGCCCAAGAATGCGATCCACGTCGTCACCGCGAGCCGTCAGCATCACGACCGGAATGGTACTGCTCTGGCGCAGTTGCTTGAGCACCTCGGTACCGTTGATGCCCGGCAGCATGATGTCCAAAATCACCAAATCAAAGTCGTTGGCCATTAGCGCTTCCAGCCCCTCCTCGCCGGAATGGCGAGCGCTGACATCCAGGTTGTCGGGCGCCAGAAACTCGGCGAGCATCGCGCAAAGCTCCTGATCGTCGTCAATGATCAGGACTTGAGGGTTGGGGTTTGGACTGTTCATGGGCGAATCTTGTCAGTTCGAGCTCATCGTGGAACAAAGCGTGGGCCGCTGCAACGCCAGAAGACCCCACGCTGACAGTTCTTGACACTACTTATGGCGCGCCTGACCTAACTGGATGTTCAGCTGCGTAATCTGAGCATCACACCAATCGTGGTGTATTGGATTGCACAGGAGAACGATCATGAAAACAGTCACAACAGCCCTGCTCGGTGGCATGCTGCTGATAGCTTCTGCCGCTAACGCCCAACCAGGTGGCGGTCTAGGCTTCGGTCCTGGCATGGGCGGTGGCTTCCCCGGCGCCGAACTGGTTCTGGACCACATGGCGGATTATCTCGATCTCACCGACGCTCAGCGCGACTCCATCGCGGCGATCGTCGAGACGGTAGAGCCGGAGGCGCAGGCTCTTAGAGAACAGGCGCGAAGCAATCGCGAAACCATGCAGGCACTTGACGCATCCGACGTTGACTACGACGTCGTGCTAAACGAGGTGGCTATTTCCAACGGCGACCTGGCAACCCAGGCCACCCTCCTGTTTGCTGAAGTTCGACAGGAGATTAGCGGGGTGCTCACCCCAGAGCAGCTGGAAAAGCTGGAGAACGCCCGCGAACGGCGGCGTGACGCCGGTAAGAGCCGGTTTCGGCGAGGCTGACCCCTGTCCCGGATGCTGAGGCAAAGCATGCCTCGCCACCGGGCGTCGCCGGCCAGCCCCTCGAATCGAGGGGCTGGTTTTCAGATTTCGGAGGGCGTGGATTTTAGGCGGTGCCGCTACTTGCCCTCGGCAGCCGCTATTCCTTCCAGCGCAGCCACCTCGAGACGAAAGGGTCCGGGGTTCTTATCCCCGAGCAAAATGCCGATCTGACCAATGCGTTCAGCGACAACCGGCCCTGCCTGAGGCACGGCGCGCCCTCGGAACGTCGGACGAAAGCGATCAAAGGGGCTGTCCAGGGTGGTCCACTCGCTGCTGCAGGCAAAAGATGTCCCCCACGATACGCCATCGAAGCGATTTCCTTCTCGCAGCCTCAGCTGGTAGGTGCGCCCATCACCCCGCACCTTGATTCGGAGCCCCGAAAATCCTCTGAGCGACTGAGACAGCGGAAGGCGAACCGACGAAAAGCCGCCGTTGTTTTCCAGCGACAGCGTGCCCGAAAACATCGTCACGCCGTCGTCTTCTGAGACAGCGCCGGCCGAGCGACCGCCCATGACGCCATCATCGACGACAACCCACGGACCGGCGGCAAGGGCCCGCAGGTCGGTTTGCCGTCCTCCACTAGTCATCGTCATGAGGAAATTCTATTTCGTTTTGGGCTTGTTGCGGATCCACTATTCTTTCAGCGGCGTCGAATACGGGTCAAGAAGGCGCTCTAGGTGGAATTCACCGACCTCCTTCGCCCAGGACAGCCAATGAAGACGACCGACGGCCAAATGCGTTAATCTTCGCCCCGCACAGCCGGTATCAGAAACTGGAACCACCATGAGCGGACTACTTGCACTGCTGGACGACGTCAGCGCCATCGCTAAGGTGGCTGCGGCATCGGTGGATGACGTGATCAGCCAAGCCGCGAAGGCTGGCGCCAAGGCCGCGGGCGCGGTCATCGACGACGCGGCCGTTACGCCGCAGTATGTTGATGGCTTCGACGCCAGCCGCGAACTGCCGATCGTCTGGAAGATTGCGCGGGGCTCAATCCGCAACAAGCTCCTCATCTTGCTTCCCGCTGGCATGCTGCTTTCCATCTTCGCCCCTTGGGCGATCAACCCGCTGCTGATGCTCGGCGGCGCATACCTCTGCTTCGAGGGAGCAGAAAAGGTGTTCCATGCGCTGTTTCCTCACGGGGACAAACACGTTGAGAAAGACCATGCGGTTGGGAACCCGGCGCATCTCGAAGAGACTCGCGTCGCTGGCGCCATCAAAACCGACTTTATCCTTTCCGCGGAGATCATGACCATCGCTCTGGCGGCGATTCCAGGGGACAACCTTTGGCTTCAGGGCGCAACGCTAGCCGTGGTTGCTATCGGCATCACGGTGATTGTTTACGGTGGCGTCGCGGCTATCGTCAAAGCAGATGATCTGGGACTGCTAATGAGTCTCAAAGGTCGGTTTGCGGCGACCCGGGCTATCGGCCGCCGGATCGTCAAAGGGATGCCCACTTTCTTGCTGCTGTTGTCGGGTGTCGGCACCGCCGCCATGCTCTGGGTTGGCGGCGCCATTGTGCTCCACGGGATGGAAACGCTCGGGCTGGCGCAGCCTGGTCACCTGATTCACGACTGGGCCGACGCTGCTGCCGCGTCGGCGCCAGCCGCAACCGGCGCCGTAGGCTGGCTCGTAACGGCAGCGCTTAGCGGTGTCTTTGGGCTGATCCTCGGCCTGCTTCTCATCCCGCTGGCAACCCGGGTGCTTATGCCGGGTTATGCGCTGATCATGAAGCCGTTTTCTCGGAAAGATTCGTAGCGCCGCTGTCGCCGATGGCGAGCAGCGAAAACGGATATACTGCGGCGCCCTACCGCCAGGACGTCGAGCAGCAGCGATGAGTCAGCAGCACCCTACTTTCATCGATCAGTTTACGCGTCGTATCGAGGTTCGGCCCGATAATACGGCCCTTATTGTGGTCGATATGCAGAACGCCACGGGTAACCCGAACCTCGGCCTCGGCAAGCTGCTGGCGGAACGAGGTCAGACGCAATCCTCAAGCTATCGATTTGATCGCATCGAGCAGACGCTGGTACCCAACATTCAAGCGCTGGCATCGGCCTGCCGCGAGGTTGGCGCGCCCGTTATCTACATCACCTATGGATCGGAGCTCGAGGACTACAGCGACATGCCGGCGCACATGGTGGGTATCGTCAAAGCCACCAGCAACCGCGTTGGCATGCCCGAACACGATATCGTCGACGCGTTGACTCCCGAGCCTGGAGAGCTGGTCATCAACAAGAAGACCATGGGGGCTTTCAGCTCAACCGGCATTGACGCCAATCTGCGGGCGCTCGGTATCGAAACGGTGCTTGTGGTGGGCGTCTCCACCAACAACTGCGTTGCCATGACGGCGATGGAGGCGTGTGACCACCAGTACGGCGTTGTTGTGGTGAGCGACGCCACCGGCACTGACAGCGATCAGATGCAGAACGCTACGCTGACGATGCTGCGGCGCCTCTGGGGTCGGGTCATCAGCACCGAGGAGGTCGTGGCCGAGCTGACCGCGCAGCCAAAGGCGACATGAAGCTCGAGGGCATTCGGGTCGTCGACCTGTCGCTGTTCCTGCCCGGCCCGTTTCTCACCTTGATGCTGGCCGACCATGGCGCGGAGGTCATTAAGGTTGAGCCCCCCGGCGGCGATCCCAGCCGCCAGATCGGTCAGCAGCAGGCTGGCCACTCCGTGTTCTTTCGAAACGCCAACCGCGGTAAGAAAAGCGTGGTGCTCGATCTCAAGAATGAGGCCGGTCGCGAGGCATTGCTGGATCTCTGTGCGACAGCGGACATTTTTGTCGAAGGATTCCGACCCGGCGTCGTCAAACGACTCAGCGCCGATTACGACACGATCCGGGCGAAGCGACCCGAGATCATCTACTGTTCGGTCAGTGCTTTCGGCCAGAGTGGCCCCTACCGCGACCGGCCGGCGCACGATCTGGCAAACCAGAGCCTGGCGGGGTTCGTCGCGATGAATGTCGGCAGCGACGGCCGACCGGCGCTGCCGGCTTTACCCGCCGCCGACCTGGCCGCAGCTCACATGGGGCTGGCTGCGGTGCTGATGGCGCTCTATCGACGCACCATCACCGGACAGGGTGACTACGTGGATATCGCCATGCAGGACTCGCTGCTGGCATGGGCGCCGAACGTCCTTGGACCGGTGTTCGCGGAGAATCGTTCCCCTCGCCCCGGCCTCGAACGCACACTCGGCGGCGCCGCCTTTTATCAGATCTACGAAACGGCGGATCATCGTTACCTAAGTCTGGCCGGCCAGGAGCCAAAATTTGTCCGCAATTTGCTGGCCGAGCTTGGCCGCATGGACCTGTTTGAGCTGTGCGAGAAAGGACCAGGCGCTCATCAGCTGCCGGTCGTCGAATTTCTTCAGTCGGTCTTTGCCGAGAAGACGCTGGATGAGTGGAACCGCTGGTTTGCTGACCGGGATATCTGCTATGCCCCGGTGCTCTCGTTGGCCGAAGCCCACGAGGACCTCCACAATCGGGCGCGCGGCATGACCCTGATCGACGGCGAAGGCCTGCGCCACGTTGGCAACCCGATGCATTTTCAGCAGGAGCCGGCGGAGCTGGATTTTTCGGTGGCCACCTGCGGCGAACATACCGGCGAAGTCTTTCAGGATCTTGGCTACAGCAAGCAGCAGATCGATGCACTACAGGCTCCGTAGCGTGACCTGACCGACACCGGTTTAGGGCAGAAAGAACGACGCGTGAGCGGGCTTGGAGGCTCAGCCGGCGTGCACGGTTACAGCCTCACCGATCTGATTCAGGATTTCGCGCAGCCGGTCGTAGTCGGGGTGCCGGACCCGCATCCAGGCGTTGGCCATATAGCCCGCCTCCACGGGTTGAGTTGGCGTGCCGGCCGGAGGCAGGTGCGCCGCAACGATGTGTTCGCCGAAGTGGCGCTGGACGGCCTCCACCCCGGTATACCCGGTGATATGCCCGTCAGCCTCAGGCCGCAGCGCAATCATGCCTGCGCTGTAGCGGCGTGACGGAGCGGTGTGACCGGTACCGTGCACCAGCGCGTGAGCCCACTCGAAGTAGAGGTCAAAGTCGTTGGCGGTGTTGTAGACGTCCCACTGCCCCACCCCCGGTGGTCGGCAACCGATTTCGGAGAACTTGAGGCCTTTGGGCCCTGCAAACCACTCCATGTGCGTCGCTGAGGTGCCAATCCCCAGTATCTGATTAACCTTGCGTGCCATCGCACGTAACTCGCCGTATCCCTCGGCATCCAGTCGGTTGGTGGTCACCATCTGCGGTGAGATCCAGCGCTCGCGCATCGCCTCAAGAACGTTCGGGTAGTAGTGAGTGATAAACTCGTGCACCACCTCGCCGTCGACCGTCAGCGTGTCAAGGTATCCCTCGTGCCCCTCGATAAACTCTTCGACGGCCACCGCCTGTCCATCGGCGACGCCGCAGGCCTGGGCCACGCTCGCCAGCTCGCTTCGGCTGGCGACCCGATAGGTATCTGACGCCCCGGCCCCTGCCGGAGGCTTGATGATCAGCGGAAAGCCGACGGCGTCGGCAAAATCGCTGAGATCCTGTTCACTGACCGCGCGGGTCGACTGGGCGCAGGGAATACCCGCCTCCCGCAGCGCCTCCTTCATCGCCGGCTTGTCTCGACACAGATACGCCGTGTGCGCGCTGGTGCCCGGAATACCGGCCGCCTCGCGAACCGTTGCGGCCGCCATGATATGAGCTTCCACCGTCGCCTCGAGCCGGTCCACCCAGACCACCCCCTGGATCGCCTTGACGGCCGCCAGCAGCGAAGGCTCATGCACCACCGAACGGACCTGCACGTAGTCGGTCAGCCAGTGTTTCATTTCGTCGGTCAGGCTGTCCTTGGGCCGCTCGCCAACGCCGATCACGTTGGCGCCGGCGGCGTGCAGCGCGCGGACAAACTCGCGTTGGTTGTACGGGAAGGACGGCTCTACAAAAATGATGTTCATCCGTGCACCGTCAGCTGTCGGTAGAGATCTTCATATTGGGCACCCTGCCGCTGCCAGGAAAAATCTTGCGCCATGCCGTTGCGCATCACCTGCATCCAGAGGGTTCGATTTGCATAAAGGTCCAGCGCCGTCTCGAGCGCCCAGCGCAGGCCAATGTCGTCGTAGTCGCGAAACAGGACACCCGTACCGGTGCCGTGCTGCACGTTGATCTGCTGCACCGAATCGGCCAGGCCTCCGGTTTCACGAACCACGGGAACGGTGCCGTATTTGAGGCTGTACATCTGATTCAGGCCGCAGGGCTCATAGAGCGACGGCATCAGAAACAGGTCGCTGCCCGCTTCGATCCAGTGAGCGAGGCGATTGTTGTATCCGCGGTAAAAGCACACCTGCCCGGGAAACCGATGCTGCAGTTCGCCAAAGAAATGTTCATAACGCGACTCTCCGCTGCCGAGGACCGCCAGCATCAGCGGGCGACGGGCCAGGATCTCAGGCAACGCGCTGTGCAGCAGATCCAGGCCTTTCTGAGAGGTCAGCCGCGTGACCATGCCCAGCAGCGGTTGATCGATTTCACCGGTCAGGCCCAGCTCGTTCATTAGCGCGCGCTTGCAGGCTCGCTTGCCGGCCAGCTCCATCGCGGTGAAGTTGAAAGGGATTAACGTGTCGGTCTCCGGGTCCCACTCGTGACCGTCGACGCCATTCAAGATGCCGGTCAGCGAGTCACGCCGGCCCCTGAGGATGGTTTGCAGCCCCATGCCGTAAGCATCGGTTTGAATCTCGCGCGCATAGGTTGGGCTGACGGTGGTCAGATGATCAGCGTAAAGGAGCGAGGTCTTGAGAAAATTGATCACGCCGTCGTGCAGGTCGTCCTGATGCAGCAGATTCTCAAAGCCGTTCAGATCGAGATCCGGCAGCACATCGCTCGAGAACATTCCCTGATAACCGATGTTGTGGATTGTCATGATCGAACGGGTTTGAGCAAACAACTGATCCCACGCATAGATACTCTTCAGGTAGAGCGGTATTAAACCCGTGTGCCAGTCGTGACAGTGAAAAATATCGGGCGCAAAACCCATGCGCTGGCAGATTTCGGGGCACGCTCGGCAAAGTAATATGAACCGCCGGTGCTCGTCCCAGTGCTGCGTGTAGACTGAGCCCCGCTGATACAGATCAGGACTGCGCAGGAGGTAAATCGACAGTCCTGTGCCCGGCAGTTGGACCGTATCCACCGAAAAATAGCCTTCCCGCCCCCCGATGGTGATCGGCACTTCCTGCAGATAATCAACCGGCACGACAGCCAGTCCGCTGACGTCGATTGTGTCATAAAACGGCATCACGACCCGCACGTCGTGCCCGCTGCGCTGAAGGTGTAGCGACAGCGCAGCCGAGACGTCGGCCAGGCCGCCGGTTTTGGCCAGCGGTGCAAGCTCAGCAGTCGCCTGGAAAATCTTCAATGAACGGTCGCTTCTTAGGAAAGGATACGCGGTGGAGGTGGTATTCTACCCTGCCTTCGCGGGCCTGCGGGCCCGAAACGTCCCGGGGAGATCAGGCGCAACAGCGCCGCTATGCAAAGCAGGACTGCTCGATGAATATCATATTGATTTCCCCCGGCTACCCGGCCGATATTCCGGAGTTTGTGCGCGGTCTGGCGGAGTGCGGCGCTCGCGTCATCGGTGTCGGTGACCAGGCCCAGGCCAACCTCCCTGAGCTATCGCGCCGCGCCCTCAGCCGCTACCTTCAGGTTCCCTCGTTGTGGGATCGGGAGGCCGTAGCGGCAACTCTGCAGGCTGAACTGCGAGGCCTGGACGTGGCTGGCGTTGAGTGTTTGTGGGAACCGGGAGTGATGCTCGCTGCACAGCTCCGTCAACAGTTTGGCCTGCCGGGCCTCAGCGTTGCCCAGGCCCACCGGTTTCGGGACAAGGAGGCCATGAAGCAAGCGCTCGACCAGGCCGGCATCCGAACGCCCCACCACGTGGCGGCAACCACCAGCGCCGCCTGCTTTGAGGCGGCCGAACGCATCGGCTTTCCGCTGATTTTGAAACCGATTGCCGGTGCGGGTTCCGCCGACACCTACCGTGTCGATACGCGGGCAGAACTGCGCCAGGCACTGGCCATGATGAGACACGTCCCTGCGGTGAGCGTCGAAGAATTCGTTGAGGGTGACGAGTTCACGTTTGACGCCATCTGCGTCAACGGCCAGGTGGCTTATCACAACGTTGCCTGGTATCGCCCGCGCCCCCTCATCGCCCGCAGCAACGAGTGGATCAGCCCCCAGGTTGTCGCGTTACGGAACGTCGAGCGCGACGACCTGTCCGACGGCATCGCCATGGGCCACCAGGTGCTCGAGGCGCTGGGATTTCAGACGGGTTTCACCCACATGGAGTGGTATCGCAAGGCAGACGGCGAGGTGGTCTTTGGCGAGATCGGCGCGCGTCCACCGGGCGCCCACCAGGTTGATCAGATGAAGTTTGCCTGCGACTTTGATGTCTTTCGCGCCTGGGGACAGGCGGTCGCGACCGGCGATCCTTCCCTCACCTTCCACCGGCGCTACAACGTCGCAACCGTGTACAAACGCGCTCGCGGCGTCGGCCGAATCAGCCGGATTGAAGGCGCTGAGAGCCTCCAGCACCGCTATGGTCAACACGTCGTTTGGAACACGCTGCTGCCCGCTGGCAGCGCCCGTCGGGACTGGCGTCAGACGCTGGTATCTGACGGGTTCATCATGCTGCGCCACCCGGAGCTCGATGAGACCTTGACCATGGCAGACGCGGTGGCCTCGGAGCTACACCTGTACGCCGAGTAAACCAACCTCAAGCGGCCCACTAGGCGATCAGGCGAATTCGTCTAGATACTTGGGCAGCATCTCGCGCCAGGTCACCCAGTCGTGGTGATAGTGGCTGCCCCAGGGGTCAACGCGATTGGGAATACCTTTGGCGCCAAGCGTCTGCGCCATGCGCCAGGATTCACCAATGTTCTCGTAGTCGCCCTCACCGGACGGCAGCAGAATCTGTCGCGTGCGCAGCAGCTCCAGCGCTGAGCCCTCAAGCCCCGGCAGGAAGTGAAGCGGCGAGCTGAAGTAGAAGTCGTCGAAAAACTGCCCCTCGAGATACTTGGACAGATCGTACGTTCCGCTCATGGCGATCGCGAGCCGAAACGCGTCCGGATGGCGGCACACCGTGGCCACCGCGTTGAACGCGCCAATCGACGCACCGGCAGCAATGATCTCAATGTCCGGCGTCCGACAGTCGGCCCGGATGGCGGGCGTGACCTCTTGATAGATGAACGCATCGAACGCGTTTTGCATCTTGGCCCGGAACGCCGGGTGGTGCTCGCCGGAAAACCAGGTGCGCCCGGCCACGCTATCGGTCGAGTAGATCTTGATGCGCCCGGCCTCCAGCAGCGGCGCCAGCGCCCGGATCATCAAAAAACGTTCGATCTCCTCAGCGTCTCCGCCGGCGGTGGGATACAGCAAGACCGGCGTACCATAGGATCCCCACCGAATCAGCGGCATGGTCTGTTCGAGCCGCGGCGAATGCCATCGTGTGACCTCTTTCGGCACCATCAGGCGGCAGCTTTGTCGTCAGCCAGCGACTGCTGAACGCGCTCCCAGAACAACTCGGTGAACGCGTCAACTTCGTGTTCGGGATAGAGTGAAGTGACCTTCTGGCGAATAGCGTCGAGCACAACCTCAGACCGGAACAGCTCCGCCGCGACAGCGTCCAGATCACCCAGGTGCTCTGCACAAAAGTCTTCGAAGCGCTCGGTTTCGAAATGGGCTTCGGCCAGCTCGTGGTAGCCAGCGAGCTTTTCTTCCTGACTGCGATCGCTGTCGGCGATCGCAAAGTAGTCCTGCCAGTTGAGATCGGACCGCATTTTGCGACCCGTGGCAGCGCAGAAAACCGACCAGCGCACGTTGGCTTTGACCAGCCAGGGAAAATGATAGTGAAGCGAACTCACCTGGGAGTCGGGGCAAGCGTTAGCGAAGTCGATCGGATGCCAAACACCCTCGCTCCGCAGCGCCTCGCAGGAGTTGAAGTCCCAGCCGAAAAAGGCGTTGATGATCCCGGTCATCTGGTGCAGATGGCTTTCGTCCTCGGCAGACAGAAAGTCTCGCTCCATCCGGTAGCGATCATGCAGCGGCGCTCCGGGATCGTAGTTGACGCAGCGCCGCTGCGGCCCAAGGCCGATGCAGCGGATAAACGCGTCGTGTGGCATCACGCCTTTCTGTAGATTCATGACGCGCGCGCCGCTGTCGTCGTAGGCATCGCGCAGCGCCTGAGCGTCGTTGATCGCCGTAACCCCAACCCAGGCGCCGCCGTCGTAGGGTTTCATAAAGAGCGGGTAGCCGATCTTGTCACCGATTTCACCCAGATCGAACAGCTTGGCGTATTGCCTGAGCGTCGGCTCCAGGTCGGACGACTCGGCGTAGGACTTGGGCGGGAGCAGCCAGGTATCCGGCACGGGAAAACCCAGTCGCATCATCGCGGCATAGGTGGTCTGCTTTTCCATTGACTGCAGCGTCCAAGGGTTATTGAACACGTACAGGTCATCCATCACGATCGACTTCTTGATCCACTCCCGGGAAGGCTGATACCAGTGGGTCAAACGATCGATAACCACATCGTAGGGGCACGGACGCCGCAGATCGAACGGTTCGATCACGACACGCTCAACGTCAAAGCTCATCTGGTTCTGACCGTCGCTTACCACCGGGTCGAGCCGCGACAGCAGCGCCTCGTAGCAGATTGGCCAGCAGATATCCGCGCCCAGGGATAGACCGATTTTTCGTGTTGTTGTGCTCACTATATGTCCTGTTTGCTTAGCGGTTTCACGTCGTGCCTGCCAGACCACCCGGGCTCCGAGCGCTCAACAAGACGCTATTCATACACCATCCATGCCGGCCCGGGAAACAGCCAGGTCAAGCCACTGCGCAGCCGGTCACGCCAGTTCTCCCAGTTGTGCGCGTCACGCGCTTCCTCCAAAAGCACGTCGATCGACTGCTGCTGCAGCGTCAGCACCATCGAACGGTTTTCAAAGATCAGCGACTCATAGAGACCACAGCTGAGAAACACCTTCTTTGCCGGGTGCCCGGGTGACTCGCGAAATCGATTGACAAAGGCCACCACCGGATCGAAGGCCGGACCGCGCTTGTGTCGGCCGATATCGCTGAACGCAAAAGACCCCGATTGGAGCAACAGCCGATCGAACAGCCCGGGATTCAGCCAGGCGGCATGCAACGATGCCACCGCGCCAAAACTGGCGCCCATGAGGCAGCGTGACCGGGAGTCGTCGATGAGCGGGTATCGTTCACTCATCACGCTCAGGACCTCGTTACAAATGAACTGCGCATGACGGCGGTCGCCGGCGTATTCGGTAAGCCGATCGGGCGAATCACTCAGGGCAACGATTAGGGGTGGAATCTCCAGATCATGAATCAGGTTGTCCAGCACCACGCCAAGCTGGGCGTAGCGAAGGTAGTCGTTTCCATCGTGGACCACCAGCAGTGAGTAGCTTCGGCTTCGGCGGAAACGGGACGGCAGGTAGACGTTGAGCGCTCGCTGATCACCAAAGGCGCTGCTGTCGATCGTCACCGTATCCCAGCTGCCGCGTCTGACGTCGTCCCGCTCTTCGGTCCAGGCGGGACGCTCGTAGCCCTCCGCCTGGCAAACCGAGTTGGCGCCGAAAGGATCGTCCGCCAACACCGGATTGAGTGGATCAACAATCAGCGTTGTCTGGCCGCCGGCGATGACCTCAAACTTGTACTCGATGCGGGAACCCGGCGCGAGATCGATGGCGACGGTCCAGAGGTCCGTTGCGCCCACCCTTTGAAACGGCTGAGCGGCCGCAAAGCCAGCAACCCAGCATCGGAGATTCACCGCATCCGCCGCACCGCGGTACACGAAAGTCACCTTTCGCCCATCGACAACGGGAAAACGATTGCCCGCGAGAAAAGTTTCGACGTCAGCGGACGTCGGTTCCGGAATCGCGAGAAAGGTCTTGAGCGGAAGGGTCATGCTGCCCTCAGCGGCGTCAGGTCGCCGTCTGGCCCAATCAGCCGGGCCCCGCTGGCGGCAGTCAGGTGGGTGTCATCAAAGACCAGGGAAGCGCCGCTGTCGAGCGTCACGCAACGCGCTGGCGCAAAACGCCGGGCCAGCAGCGCCAGCTGGCGCTGATCGTCGAGTTTGAGCCGGCGGCTGGCACCTGGAAAAAACACTAGTCCCGGCAGGACGCTGGCACCCGCCATCAGCACTTCGGGCTCGCGGCGTCCCTGCGGGGTGTGGTCGTTGAACAGCACGATGCTGTCGGTCAACGCCATCGCCCCAGCCGACCAGGCCAGCACCGGGCGATCATGTAGCCAGGGTGCATCGCCGAACAGTCGTAGCCGGTTTGCCAGCACCGCCACATTCCCACCGGTGATCAGAAGCGCCTCACAGCGCGACAGCTGCCTTTCGACTTCGGCAACCTGCTCAGCGAGAGCTGCCGACTCAATGTCCGTGAGCTCGGCGACGAACTCCTGATGAATCCTCCTCGCCTGCGCCACATGCTGGCGATCAAGCTCCTGGATCTGGGCAACAGCCTGGCTTCGTGCCCGCTCGATCAGATCGGGTGCTCCGCCGTCGCGCATGACCTGGCGGGCTGCGGTCATTAGCTGACGCATGCGCAGCTGATACAGACGCTGCAGATCTTTGAGGCGCTCCTGGCGCTCCTGATGTGCTGCCCGCAGCCGGTGGTCTGCCGCAAAGGCTGCCTCAGCACGGCGGTTCAGGTGGAGGTCAACCAGCTCCCGCGGAACCAGCTCAGCGAGGTCGTCAATATAGCCTTCGGCCTCTTTCCAGGCGGCGGAAACGACGGCAACCGGCGCCTCGGGTAGGTTTCCGGCGGCGGTGCCGAGATTGGTTACCGGCCGCTGCGGACCGAGAATAATCCTGCGTGCCATGGGTCAGGACAGTTCGACCCGGATCAGGCTAACCAGCTCACGAACCGCATCCTCAACAACCCCGCTGTCCGGGTGCCGGATGATCACGTAGCCGTCTCCCTCGTAGCTGTCGGAGCGATGCTGACCGGGGGTCGGAAGCTTCGCTTCAACCACTAGCTTGCCAAACCGCTGCTGAGCTTCGTCCAGGCCAAAAATACGCCGGATACGTCCGCCGGTTGGCCCACCGCCGCCGCCCTGCCCGCGCAGGTAGACTGCACCGACCGCGTAGCGTCGAGGCGGCGGCTCAAACTCATCGAAAATCATCAGCCGAGGCCAGGCCTGGTAAAAGTCCAAATCATGAGCGTACGACAGCAGCGAGGTGATCTGCGCCCCCGGCGGCCGGGCCCCTGCCTCGGAAATGGCGATGCGCCCACCCGAAAGCTGAAACCACTCCATGTGGCTCAACCCCGTCTCCAGCCCAAGCGCTTTCACGGCCGCAAATCCCGCCTGCCGAATCGGGTCGAACTCCGGGCCGGAGATGTCACGCGGCAGCACCACCGACCATTGAATCCAGTCGTTTTCCAGCACGGTGAGCGGCGCCGGCTGGTAGCGCGAAATCGAGTGCCACACCGGCTCACCGCCGATAAGCACGCTGTCAAAGGAGAACTCTTCGCCCGCCACGAATTCTTCGAAAAGCGCCGGCTGATCCGGCCGCAGCGGCACCTGGGTCAGCAGGTTGGCAAGATCCTCCGCGCCGTTTAATCGCCAGGTGGCTTTGCCACCGGCGCCCGCCGGTGGCTTCACCACCACCGGGTAGCCAACGTGAGCCAGGAATCGCTGAGCGTCTTCCGAGTTAGCAACCAGGGCGTGACGCGCGCACGGGAGGTTCGCGGCAGCCATGACGTCCTTCATGCTGGCCTTATCCCGAAAATTGATCGCGGCCTGGACGCTTAGACCCGGGATGCCCAGGTGCTCGCGGGCCCTGGCCAGCGGCACCTGCATCTGTTCGAGCGCAGCCAGCAGACGCTCCGGTGGGCCCAGCACTCGTCCCAAACTCCGAGCTGCATCCACCAGCTGCTGGGGGGCCAACGCGTCCTTGACCTGCCAATGGCCAGCCAGGCGGCGACGAATGGCGTCGGGTATCCGGCTCTCCGGATCCTGGCTCACCACCGACAGCGCCACGCCGGGGAGCCGCGCGGCGCCGCTGATGAATTTCAGCGTGGCCTCCATAAAAAACGGCGCAGCAAACAGGACGTGGCGTGGCGGCCGATCGGTCGAAACTTCCGTCATCAGGCGTCGGGACCCGCCAGGTTGACCGGCTCCAGGCGCCAGATATCCCGGTTGTATTCCGCGATGGTGCGGTCGGTGGAGAACCGACCCGCGCTGGCACAGTTCAGAATGCTCTTCTCCGCCCAGCTCTGTGGGTCGCGAAACGCGGCTTCCACCGACTGCTGAGCGTCAACAAAGCTCCGAAAATCAGCTGCGGTCATCCACGGGTCGCCGGGGGTGGTGATCGCGTGGATGACACTGTTGAAGGCATCATCCTTAGCGCCGCGGATACGTTCATCCGACAGCAGCGCCAAAACCCTTTTCAGATCGCTATCCTGTTCGATGATCCCCATTGGGTTGTACTGCCCTCGCTGCTGCATCACCTCCTCGACGGTCAGCCCAAATAGGAAAAAGTTCTCCGCACCCACCGCTTCGAGTATCTCCACGTTGGCGCCGTCGAGCGTGCCGATCGTCAGCGCGCCGTTCATCATCAGCTTCATGTTGCCGGTGCCCGACGCCTCCTTGCCGGCCGTAGAAATCTGCGCCGACAGATCCGCCGCAGGACAGATCAGCTCCATGGCCGAAACGTTGTAATCGGGAAAGAAGATCAGCTTGAGCCGTCCGTCGATCGAGGTGTCGCTGTTGATGACCGAACTCACCTGCACGATGGCCTCAATGATCTGCTTGGCCATGACGTACCCGGGCGCGGCCTTTCCGCCGATGATCACCACTCGCTTGACCAAATCCTCCCCGTCGCCACGCTGCAGCCGGTCGTAGAGGTAAAGGACGTGCAGCAGGTTTAACAGCTGACGCTTGTATTCGTGAATGCGTTTGACCTGAACGTCGAACAGCGCCTGCGGATCCACCTCCTCCCCGGTGCGCCGCAGGATCTCTGCCGCGAGGCGTCGCTTGTTGGCATGCTTGACCTCCATCCACTGATGTTGGAAGGCGCGGTTTGACGCCTGGGCTTTAAGTCCAGCGAGCTGGGGAAGATCGGTCATCCAGCCCCGGCCAATCACGCTGGTCAGCAGTTCCGCCAGCGCCGGGTTACAGGCCCCCAGCCAGCGTCGCTGAGTCACGCCGTTGGTCTTGTTGGTGAATTTCTCAGGCCAGAGCTCAGCGAAGTCTTTGAACAGCCCCTTCTGCAGCAGGTCGGAATGAAGTTCAGCCACACCGTTGATCGAGTAGCTACCCACGATCGCCAGATGAGCCATACGAAGCATCGGAGAATAGTCGCTGCTGATCAGCGACATCCGTTGCTTTCGTGCCTCATCGCCAGGCCAGCGCTGCTCGATCTCTTCAAGCAGCCGTCGATTGATTTCATAGATGATGTCGAGCAACCGGGGCAGCAGCCGCCCGAACATCGCGACGGACCACTGCTCGAGCGCTTCAGGCAGCAGCGTGTGGTTGGTGTAAGCCATCGTCCTGGTCGTGATCTTCCAAGCCTGATCCCACGACAGCTCCGCCTCGTCGACAAGCAGACGCATGAGCTCGGCGACCGCCACCGCTGGATGCGTATCGTTGAGCTGGAAGCAGTGTCGATCCGCAAATTGCGTCATATCATCCGACTCGACCTCGCGCCAGCGCCGAAGCGTGTCTTGCAGGCTGGCGGACGCCAGAAAATACTGCTGCTGCAGCCGCAGCTCCTGACCGTTTTCGGTGGTTGCGTTTGGGTAGAGCACCATGGTGATACGTTCGGCTGCGTTCTTCGCCGCCACGGCGCCCGCGTAGCCGCCCGCGTTGAAATCGTCCAGGTCCAGCTCGTCCGGCGCCACCGCAGACCAGAGCCGCAGCGTGTTCACCATATCGTTTTCGAATCCCGGCACCGGGATGTCGTAGGGCACCGCCAGGACTTCGGCCGTATCCACCCATTCGTACGACAGCATGCCGTCGGACCCGGTGTGCACCACGGTACGCCCGCCAAAGCGGATACGCTGACTTAGCTCGAAGCGCTGGAGCTCCCAGGGATATCCCTCCCGAAGCCAGGCGTCGGGCGCTTCTCGCTGTGCGCCGTGCTCCAACTCCTGGCGAAACATCCCGTACTGATAGCGAATGCCGTAGCCCAGCACGGGCAGCCGCAGCGTCGCGCAGCTGTCGAGAAAACAGGCCGCCAGGCGCCCCAGACCACCATTGCCAAGGCCCGCGTCGTGCTCCTGTTCACTGACCTCCTCAAGCTCCAGCCCGAGGGCGTGCAGGGCATCAGCCGCTTCATCCTCCAGCCCGAGGCTCTGCAGCGAATTGCGCAGCAGACGGCCCATGAGGAATTCCAGCGATAGATAACAGGTCCGCCGATGGCGTCCAGCCTGCACCGCTGTGCGGGTTTGGTTGCGCCGCTCCAACAGTCGATCCCGCACGGCCAGCGCCAGCGCCTGATAAAGGAAAGGCTGACGCGGGCGAACCGTTCGACGACCCAAGGTCCGATAGAAATAGTGGGTGAGATCGGTCAGCAGGCCGTCGGCCGTCATCGGCACCGAGTCGGCGTGCAGAAGCTCGAGGTCGCCGCTACCGTTGTTGTCCATGTTGTCTGCCATAGGGGCTGCTCCCAAAGACTGGGTTCACTTTCCGGGGTTGCTTAAGGTTTGGTTGGAGTCGCTAACGATGCCGGTGCAGGTTCTGCCCGAGCATGTCCGGGGTCACCAATACCAGGCCGTCGTTGGTCACGCGCAGGTTCCGGGCCTTGTCCGCCTCCGGGTCCAGGCCGATGTCCGTCCCGTCCGGAATGATTGCGCCGGCATCTACGATGGTCCGGTGGAGCCGACACTGCTTGCCCACCCTGACGCCAGGCAGCAGCACCGACTCGCTCACCTTGCTGTAGGACTCAACCCGGCAGTTACTGAACAGCAGCGACTGTTCGACCCCCGCGCCGGACACAACGCAGCCGCCGGAGACCATCGACTGGATTGCTTCACCGCGACGATCCGGATCATCAAACACAAATTTGGCCGGCGGGTACTGGCGCTGGTTTGTGTAGATCGGCCACTGTTCGTCGTACAAATTCAGCTGGGGCGTCACCGAAACGAGCTCCATGTTGGCTTCCCAGAACGCGCCGAGCGTTCCGACGTCTCGCCAGTAAGCCTGCTGACCGGTGTCCGGATCCCGAAACGGATACGCCTGGACGTGGTTATTCTCGATGATCGAGGGAATGATGTTGTGCCCGAAGTCGTGTTTGCTCTCCGGGTTGTCCGCGTCGATTGTGACCTGTTCGTAGAGAAATTCTGTGTTGAAAACGTAGTTGCCCATCGATGCCAAGCAGACGTCGTCCCTTCCGGGCAGCGGCGTGGGGTTCTGGGGCTTTTCGTCGAAAGCGATCACCCGGCCAGAGCTGTCGACGGTCATAACGCCCAACGCCCCGGCGGCCTCCTCGAGCGGCACCTCGAGGCAGCACACGGTCATATCGGCGCCGCTGTCATGGTGAACCCGCAGAAAGGGGGCATAGTCCATCTTGTAAACGTGGTCGCCGGCAAGAATCAGCACAAAGCGCGGATTGTGGGTGCGGATAATGTCCATGTTTTGATAAACGGCGTCCGCGGTACCGCGATACCACTCCCCGCCGACCCGCTGCGAAGCTGGCAGGATCTCCACAAATTCCTGATTGCCCTGAAACCACGACCAGCCTTGAACGAGGTGGCGAATCAGGGAATGGGCCTTGTATTGGGTCAGCACGCCGATCCGCCGAATCCCCGAGTTGATGCAGTTCGACAGCGGAAAATCGACGATGCGGAACTTGCCCCCAAAATGGAGCGAAGGCTTGGCCCGCCAGTCGGTCAGCTCATGCAGTCTGGAGCCCTGACCGCCGGCCAGGATCAGCGCCAGCGTTTCTCGGGTGAAGCGGCTGACGTAACGCGCTTCCTCAAACGGAATGAGTTCAGGCATGGAGGACCTCTTCGCCCCGACGGGGATGACCCGGTATTGTCGCACGGATCGTACGCGTTGAAACCGCCAGCCGGTCGGCGGTCGTACGTCGCCACTGCACAAGTCCGGGTCGAACGAGGCGGTTCGCGCCCGCCGTCGCCGCGGGTTAGACTTTGCCTAGCAAAGCAGGAAAGTGGCATGAACGATTTAGAACAGGACATCCAGTTTGCCGCCCGCCTCGCCCGGTCCGGTGCGGACGCTCCGTTGCTGGGCGGACGAATGCTGGCCTGGTGGGGAATGATGGTGGCGCTAGCCTACGGCTGTCATTACCTGCTGATCACCGGTCGCCTGGCGCCCCCGGGCCTTTCCCTCGGACCCGCTATCGGGTTCCTCTGGCTGGCGTTTGTGGTGATCGCAAGCCTCGGGTATGGGCTGCTGATTCGACGCTATCCCTTCCAGCGAGGTGGAAGCGGGTCAGCGGCCAATCGCGCGGACCGCGCGATCTGGGGCAGCGCGGGGCTCGCCCTCGGGTGGATCATGGTGGGAGCGCTGATTCGCTCGCTGCTCGACGGACGCGCGGACCTGGTTTTTCCGTGGACCGTGCCGATGGTTTTCGCCATTTACGGCACGGCTCAGCTCGCGGTCGGCTGGATCAGCAGCAACGTCGTTCTCCAAGCGGCTGGACTTTTGGGCGGGGCGATCGCCATGGTCTGCTGGCTCCTGACCGGGCAATCGCTCCAGTTTGCGGTGGCCTCCGCGGGCGCGGCGCTGACCCTGCTGGTACCCGGCTTGCTGCTTTGGCGACAGGAGTCGGAACCCCGCCCGTGAAATCGCCGCCCGAACAACCACCCTCAGACGACAGTCCGTTTGATCACAGCAGTATCGACGATGTGATCCATGGACGCCTGCGGCTGGGGGTGATGGGCTACCTTTCAACGGCGAGCCCTGCGCTGTTCACGGAACTCCGGGACCAGGTGGGAGCCACCGATGGAAACCTGGCTGCCCACCTGAAAAAATTGGAAGCCGCCGGCTATGTGTTCGTGGAAAAACGGCCTTCCACGGGTCGCCCGCAAACCTTTATTCATTTGACCAAACCCGGGCGCGCGGCGTGGCTCGAATGGTTGCAGCGGGTCCAGTCCTTGATCCAGGCCACCGGCCAGGGGTGACAAAAGTCAGTTGTGTTGATTTTTACTTTGCATTACAAAGTAAAGGCGATCAATAACTGGAGAGCTTCATGAAGCAGCTGATACTGGCGTGCGCCGCCGTTTGCCTGACCCATCCCCTTGAGGCAGCCGCAGACCCCACCACCGTGTCCATCAATATCCGGGGTTTGAGTTCTGCGGAGGGTGTTCTCTATGCCGGCCTATGTACCGAAGAAGGCTGGAAAACTTATGAGTGCAACAACGTTGTGCTGAAGCCTGCGGCGGGCACCATCACCCACCACTGGGAAAACGTTGCAGCCGGTCGCTATGGGGTCACTTTGCTTCACGACAAAAACGAAAACGGGCAGATGGACTTCAACTTTTTTGGCGCACCCAAGGAGCAATGGGGATCGTCCAACAACCCTGCTCCGCGCATGGGCCCGTCGCTGTGGCGCGACGCGAGCTTCGACGTTGCGGGGGAGCCCGTCAAGCTCGACATCCGAATGCAGCCGGGAGAATGACCTGTGTTTGAAGAATTTACTCAGCTGTCATTTTGGGTGCATTCGGCGGCCGGCAAAATGCATTTTTTCGGGGCCATTACGGCACTGATACTCGGTCCGTTGGTTTTGATCAAGCGCAAGGGCGGGTTTTTCCACCGCGCGGTTGGCGGCACCTATGTCCTGGTTATGCTCGCGCTGAATTTCTCGGCGCTCACCATCTTCGGTATGGGGCGCTTTAACCTGTTCCATCTATTTGCCCTCATTAGCCTGGCAACGCTGCTTCCCGGCATGGTGGCGATCTCCCAGGCGGTGCGAACGCGCAATCGGGCGTGGTTCCAGACCCATGCCCATCTGATGGTCTGGAGCTATTATGGTCTGGTGATGGCTGGCGCGGCGCAGCTCTTTTATCGAACCATTCCGCGGATCACTGGAACGTTCGAGACGGTCGACAATTTCTGGACGTACGTCATGCCGATCTCAACGCTCCTCACGGTATTTCTGACCAATCGCTACATTCCGCGGTCAGTCAACCGCATGTTCGGTCCGGAGCCGGTCAAGCAACCGGGGTAACCCGATGTTCGTCAGCATTCCAGCAGACGCGGAATCGCGTCTGCGTTGCTCCACAACACGGCCATCTGATCGAACGCCTGCCCGAGTTCCAGCGTCTGATGCCGCGAGATCCCGAGCACCAGGACGCTATCCTCCGGCGGCCAAGCGCCAGCGGAGTCTCTTGCTCGTCCCCCGAGCAAGGTCCACCCCCCCTGACCGAGACTGGCCAGCAGCCGTTCGTGCGCCCGCCGATTGGCGGCGTCGCTGTGGCGCACGCTCTGGGGATTGAAAGCGGTGACATAGCCGGCGGTGCTAACGCCATGCAGGTCATATAGGGCCAGCAGGGGTTCGCTGGCACAATCCACCCGCAGCTCGAAGCGAGCTTCGCCATCCACCTCATAGCGTGCTAGTCGATAGGCCTCCAGCAAGTGCTGTCGCCGGTGTTGCCTCACGCTATAAGCTCCGCTGATGCCCCGTTCACGTCGACGCCTATGGCCTTCCTTGTGCGGCAATTTTACCCGTGGGATCAACGCCTTTGCTGCCGTACCATACAGCCACCTTTTTGACGGTGCAGCGACAGCGTGGGAACAACGGAAAAACCCTTTCCTGCCTATCAGGGCGACCAGCCTTACCTATTCGTCTGCTATGCCCACGAAGACGCGACCATCGTCTACGACGAAATGTTGTGGCTGCACGAAACCGGCGTCAGGCTCTGGTACGACGACGGTGTCCGGGTGGGTACCGTATGGCGGCGAGTCCTGGCCGAGGCGCTCGAGGGCGCCCGTGGCCTGGTCTTTATGCAGACTCAGCAGTCGGTGCAGTCCGAGTTCTGCATGAACGAAATACGCTTTGCGCTGGATGAGGAAAAGCCGGTCTTTGTCGTGACGCTGGAAGACTCGCGCCTGCCCGCTGAGCTTCGGCTGTCGCTGGGAGATCGGCAGGCGATGGTAAAAGACAATTTTGCCGTCGGCGACTTTCGGCGCCGCCTGGCGGACGCCCTCAAGGCCTGCCTGGGTATCTCGGACGACACCGAGGCTCCAGGTGCCGAAGGGAGCGGGCCGTCATCCAGCTGGATTCGCCGACGCCGCCGGCAGCGAAACAGGCGACTATTTACCACCACCGTCTGTTTTATCGACACGCAGAGCCAAGACAAAACCGGTCCAATCGCCGACGATATCGCCGCCGAGGGTGGAGAGG
This sequence comes from Pseudomonadota bacterium, assembly GCA_039033415.1. Classification (NCBI taxonomy): domain Bacteria; kingdom Pseudomonadati; phylum Pseudomonadota; species Pseudomonadota bacterium. Next base: position 150,716 of record JBCCCR010000009.1, read on the forward strand.
TGCTCAGTCGGGAAGGAACACTGCTGGTGGCCGCGTTCGATTCAGCCGCCACCGCCATGGAATTACTAACCCGTCGACCTCGCGGCTGGCGTGTCGGCATCAGCAGCGGCGACCTGTTGTTCGAAGACGGACTGTTTCACGGCACGCCCATGGCCGAGGCAGCATCCCTCAAAGATAGCGCTGAGCCGGGCCAGGTTTGGGCGACTAACGCCTTCGTCAGGCTGCTCGACTCAACCCCGGATCTCGATCACCAAAAGGATATGGGGATTGATTTCGAAGCGACGGGTGAAGGCGTTTTGCTCACCACGCGCGTCCCGGGCTAAGCGTCTCGGAACTCTTGCAGCTGCGCGAGCAACAGGGGCAGCTTTAGCCGCTCGGCCGTCGCTTGAGCCTCATGGATCGCCGCATCGCAATCCCTACCCATCGCAACATCCAGCCGGGCGAGATCCAGCTGACAGCGAGCCACCCACGTCACTGCGCCAATGTGCCGGTTGGCCTCGATGGCTTTGAGCAACGCCTCCCGGGCGCCGGTCAGATCGCCTTGGCATTCCTGAAGCAGGCCGAGATAGCGATGCACGCTGCCCAGGGTGTTGAAGACCATATTGGCCTGGGCTTCGGCCTCCGGCTGAAGCAGCTCCCACAGCGCGTCAACGTGATCCCGAAGCCTAAGGCGAGCAACCGCATAAGCCAGCTGGGCCAGGTTCCACAGCCACATCTGATCCTGCGGGATCTGATCGAATCCTTCCTCGGCCATCGTCGCTACGATTCGCCGCGCCAATGCCTCCTGCCCGGTATCGACGGCCAGCGTCAGCAGCGTGGGCCAGGCAAAAAACCGCTGATGAGGTTCGAGACGAGCGCCAGCCATCTCGATCAGCTGAGCACACTGCTGCGGGCTCGCCTGATCATAGGCCAGCCAGAACTGATGGATGCGATATGCCGCTTCACCGTCAGCCTCACCAATTTCCCGCGCCAGCTCACGACGTTCGGCCATGTGTGCCATGACGTCCGCGTAGCGTGCCTCCATCAAGGCCACGGTGGTTTCACGGAGCAACAGCATCGAACGCTCGCCGGGTTGCCCGACACAACGGGCGAGCGCGGCCGCCCTCTCACGGGCCGCCGCAAGCCGATGCGGATCGCCGAGCCGGGTGGCGGTAAAAACCTCGTGGCTGGCAATTTCAAAACACAAACGCGGATCTGAATCGGCGCGTGTGAGCTCCTCAAGTTCCGCTGCCACCGCCAGACGAGCAGGCCAGGGTGAGAATTTGACCCAAAGCGCGTGCGCCAAGACCTGCAGGAGCAGCTCGGGCGCTGCGGCTCGAGCCGTCTCGATCGCTCGATCGCTGGCCTCGATGGCGCGCGTACGATTGCTGTCCCAGGTAAGCTCGATTGCCAGCAGCGACAGCAAACGCGCCCGGTGGCCGGGGTCTTCTGGCCCCAGCAGCCCCAGCGCCTGCTCGAGTCGGCTGACGGCATCACCATCGACATGAAGCGCGCGGGTATAGGAACCTCGATAGGCCGCGAAGACAGCGACCGCCATGCGGGACCCGTCCTTGTCCGCCAGGGCGAGATCGGCCGCGTCAAACAGCGGCGTTCGATACTCGGGGTGCCCGACACGACGACGTGCCCGGCCCAGGCCGGTCAGCAGATCGATCCTAAGCTTGCTGTCCGGTATCTCCGAAAACAGTTCCAGACCGTGCTCGAAATGGCCAAGCGCCATCTCGTTGGCGAATTGCTCAAGCGCCCGGTCGCCCGCCAGCAGCGTGTAGCGCACCGCCTGCAGCTCATACCCCAGTGACGCTGCGCGTGAATAGTGTCGCGCCAGGTCATTGATCCGCTGCCGAACTTCCGCTCCACCTCGTTCTTCGATGGCCTGACCGGCCCGATGATGCAGCTTGGCTCGCCGCGCCGCGCCGACACCCTGGTAAACCGCCTCTCTCGTCAGCGAATGAGCAAATCGGTAGGAAAGCCGCATGCTGTCAAGCAGATGCACGAGGCCTTCATCAACGGCCCGATCGAGGGCGTCGATGACGTCGTCCTCGGCGCGACAGATTGCAACAACTTCCTTCAGCTCAAAAATCTCGCCAACCACAGAAGCCGCTTCAATAACCGCCTGCAGCGTTTTGTCCAGGCCAGCAAAGCGGGTCCGCACCACCTGACCCAGATCCACTTCCTGTGATGCCGGTGCCAGCGGCACGGGTTGCCGTTTCACTTCTTTCAAGTGCAGGGGTGACCCCGCGGTCGCCTCGAGCAAGGACTGGATCACTCCCTCATCACCCAGCGTCGCGCCGGAGGCCTCCCCGCCAAGAAACTCGCGGATCTCCTGTGCATCGAGGCCGCCCAGGGACAGCTCCGAGACCTGCTTTTCGCCAAGCGCTTGGCGGGCGGCCTTGAGCAGACGATCGGTGCGCCGGTCGCCAGTCCGATGGCTTGTCACAATCAGCATCGGGCGGCCGCCAATTTGGCTGACGAGGTGCAGCAACAGCTCAAACGTTGAGTCGCCTTCCCAATGCAGCGAGTCGAGCAGTACCAGCAGCGGGCACTCCGCAGCGAGCGACCCAAGCCAGCCCGCAACGGCGCCGAAGAGCGCCTGCCGCTCGGTGTGGGAATCCCCCTGCACCGGCGGCGGCAAATCCAGCAGCCGCTCGCGAATCTGCGGCAGGATGCGCACCAGATCACCAGCCCCGGGGCCAAGTCGCGGCGGCAGATCTGCCACGCTATCCACCACCTTGGAGAGCGCCTGAGCAATCGGCGCAAACGGTCGGGCCAGGTCTTCGTCGGACGCCCCGCCGACGACGCCCACCCCCAGCTTCCGCGCCTCTTCAGCCAGCTCTGAAAGCAGCCGGGTTTTTCCCAGCCCGGCCCCGGCAACCACGGCACACCACTGTGTCTCTCCAGCGAGTACCCGATCGAGAAGCTGCCGCAGCGCTTCGCGCTCCGTCAGCCGTCCGACAAACGGTTCGGCATCATGTACCGTCAGCGCCGGCGGTGGCAGCAGCTCATGCTCCAGCGGCAGCGCCGGCTGCCAGCGCAGCGCGGAAGACGGCACCCGCCCGGCCGAAGCTGACTCCAGCAACGGGTAAGCCAGGCGGTTCCCTGCCAGCATCCGGGCCAGCGAGCTGACCAGCACCTGCCCCGGTCCGCTGGCGTCTAGCATGTCCAACACCTTGTCTACCGGCTGACCGCCGAAGCCGGTGGCGGTTGCAACAATTTCTCCTCCGCCAACCGCACAGCTCAGCGTGCCCAGCTTCTGAGGGAACTGGCGCTGCAGCGCAACCGCCGCGGTCGCTGCGGCATTCACCGAATCAAAAACGGCGAGGACGCCCCCACCGCTGGTGGGCCGATACTGACCGTGAAACCGCGCCGTGATCTGGCTGATCAGCTCGTGGCGCTCGCGCCTGAGCTGGTCGAAGTCGCCATCGTTGGACTCACCGCCCGGTGCGGCAATCCGGGCGGCCAGAACGCCGCCGAGAAACGAACCCTGCTCCATGCCCGCGTCGTCAGCGAATAACGGGAATGGCGCCTCGGCGCAGGGCCGCGTTGATTTTTCGCGTGACCGACGGATTCAGGAAGTCGATGCCATAGATCTGCTCACGCTTGAGGTAACCGGTCAAAGCCATCGCCGCAAACTTACCGCCGGTGACGGCACTTTCAAAGGCGCCAGCGTTAATCCCGGTATAGATCCAGTCTCCGGCGGGAACCAGGTTGTTTACCCCGGAGGCCCACGGCATCAGCCGTTGACTGGCGGTGCCGGGTAACGCCTGCACATAGGCGTCGGTTGGGTCGGTGTTGGCCCGATGGTACTGCAGCTTGAGCCGGTCCTCACCGCGATAGTCCTGCTGGCTCGCCTTGGGGACCCAGAGATAATGAAAATTCATGGCCTGCGGGTCATTGCGCCAGGGCTCACCGGGAACAGACCCGGTCAGGAAATTCCCCATCTTGCGCAGCGTGCTCGAGGTGTGGGCCATCGTCCGGGCCACGTCCTCGGCGTTGCTGTGATTAACGTGGTGAATCTGCGAGCAGAAATAGATCAGGCCTTTCGGTGCGTCTGCGCCCCAATTTTCCGCCGCAATCAAATCGTCGAAGACGGCCATACAGTTGAGCGGGTTGGGAAACGACCCGCTGATATAGCGAGCGGTACGGCCGTATTTTTTGCGGTCGACGTTCCAGCCCAGTTCCTCGGTGCTGTGGGTCAGCCAGAACTGACTGGCCTGGGTAGCCGTCGTGCTCATGGCCGCTGCGGTTCGCGACCACTGCTTGCCCAGCGTGTCCGGCGCCAGGTGTTTGATCATCGAAGGTGGCACCGCCCACACAACATAGTCGAAGCTGTCTTTGCCCCGTCCGCCGCGCTTTAAGACCCTCGCTTTGGCGCCAACCCCATCGGGGCTGTACCACTTCTCGAAATCGATATCTTTGTTTTCATCGGCAAACCGAACTTGCTCCCACAGCGGATGGCTGGGCCAGACCCGCCAGGGTTTGCCTGGCACCTTCTGGAGCGGATCGTAAGGGCCTTTCTTCAGCGAAAGCTGGCGCTGAAACTCCAGGCGCTCCACCACCTTGCCCTGCTCTCCGTCGACCACCTCAATACCGGTCAGCTTGTGGAAAAACTCAAACCGGACGCCGCGCTCTTTGAGCGCCAGATAAAGGGGCAGGATGGCGCTTTCGCCGGTACCTGCTGCCATAAAGTAAAAGTAGTCACCGGTGCCGAGAAAGCTGCGGAGGATCCAGCCAAGCCAGGAGGCGGTCGACATGGTGGGCGGATTGGTCGAGTCGCCGTCCACGTAAGAAAACATGATGTTGGGCACCACAAACGTCATGGCGCCGATCAGCGTGTGGTCGAGCGCCCCATGACGTTTCATCCAGTCACGAAAGTCTTCCTGATCGAGCGAGTTGAGATCCTTCTCCCACAAACGCTCTTCCAGGATTCCTTTCAGGACCGTCCAGTAGAGGTCCAGGCTGCTGATCGCCAGCGAATGGTTGTGGTGAAACTTGCGGTCGAGCTCTTCGGCCAGCTCCTGCAGGTGTTTGCGCATGCCGTCGAGGTGTTCCACCGCAAAGGTCATAAATTCTTCAATCGCCAGGTCCTCAAGGTGGTGAACCTTGCCGAGTAGGTGCTTGAGACCCTTGTGAAGCGCTTCCCCGAGCCCGCGGTGTCTTTTGCGTCGAGTTTTGCTCGAGATTTCCGGATGAACCAGATCGCCATGCTTCAGTCTGGCCGGATCACCCGGTCGTCCGCGTTTGAGCATCTCCGCCAGCAGCCCTTTCATGATCCCGTGCCAGTTCATCTCCGGCGCCCGCGCGGTCCAGGGCTTGCCCGGCAGAAACGGCATGCTCTGCACCTCGTGATGCCAGTGTCCGTTCTGATATTCGAGCTGATAGGTCATGGAGCTCGGCAGGAACGCCTTGCCCAGGGTGGCGTTGGGCATGAGGGCTTTAGACTTTTTATCGATGCCGGCATAGGCCTTTTTCATCATGGCCCAGGTATTGAAGTAGCAGTTGCAGAAGCCGTGGATACCGTGCTCGAGAATTCGCCAGCCGTTCTCTTCGTCCCGACCGGTGGCGCCCTTTCCGCCGACACGCCAACCCATCTGATAGATACAAATGTCGTACTTTTCCTGCCAGCCCGGCTCTTCGGTCAGGTGAAAAGCGGTCGAGAGTCCTGCCGGTCCACCGCCCACAATCGCAATGCGCTTAACAGGCATAATATTTCCCCCCAGATGTTATTTTTATGTACCCGAGTGTATTGCCGGGACGTTATGAGCACGAACATAGCATATCCAATGACCGCGGTTCCGCTGACGATTGGCGTCACTGCGCACCGGGATTTATGCCCCGACGAATTGCCGCAGATCAAACGCGCCGCCACTGATTTTCTGCAGGAACTTCGGGCTCAATTCCCGGATACACCGCTGCGGATTTTGTCTCCGCTGGCCGAAGGGGGTGATCGCATGATCGGTCAGCTTGCGCTGGAGCTGGGCCTGGAACTCGCGGTCCCGCTGCCGTTCGACCTCAATGAATACCGCAACGACTTTGCCAGCGACGATTCCAAGGCCGAGTTTGATCTGATTGTTCAGCAGGCATCTCAGTTGATCGAGCTGGAGCCCGCGGGCGGCTTTTCGCTGGAAGAGGTTGCTGCCGGCGGTGAAGCGCGGGACGTTCAGTATGCCAATCTCGGCGTGTATCTGTCCGACCGCTGCCAGGTGCTCCTGGCGATCTGGGACGGCAAGGAGCTGCCCTACCCCGGCGGCACCTCACAGGTGGTCAATTATCATCAGTTCGGTCAGATGCGTGGCGTGGACGGGCAATTCGATCGTCCCTACATCCTGGCCGAAGACGACACCGACCTCGTGTTCCACGTCGTCTGTTCACGCCAGGGCGACGACGGTGCTCCGGCCGATGGACTGGCGGCAGGAAGCACCCGTCTGCTGGTCACCGATCCGGAGCGCCATGAGGTGAACACCCTGCCTGAGCGCTACCGCCAGATGATCGGGCGCCTAGGGGAATACAATCGCGATGGCCGCGAGCTAGACCCCCGGAGCCTGGCCAACCGAGACTACCTGCCCGGCTGGACGCCGGACCTGACCCCCGACAGTGCGCTGGATAACATCGCCCGGCACTTCTTCACCTCTGACGCTTTGGCAAGCCGGTTTCAGGGACGCTACCTGCGCACCCTGAAGACGCTATCGTTTGTCGGACTGCTGATGACTGTGGCGTTTATCGGCTATGCCGATCTCGACCAGCCGCTGATGATCTACGCGTTTCTGGGGTGCTTTGCATTGGGTCTGGTGCTCGCCTGGCAAGCCGGACGATTCCAGTGGCACCGCAAGTATCTCGACTACCGCGCCCTCGCGGAGGGTCTGCGGGTTCAGTTCTACTGGGGTCTCACGGGCGTCTCCGGTCGCTTTCGTAACGACTTTGCCCACGACAACTATCTGCAAAAACAGGACCTGGAAATCGGATGGATCCGTAACGTCATGCGGCATGTGGGGCTGGCGGACGAGGTGGGTGAACACGGCACGTCGCTGGAAACGGCGATCGACCACTGGGTCGGGCGGGATGAATCGGGTGGTCAGCTCGGTTTTTTTCGTTCGCGATGGCATCGGATGCGCCTCGCTGCCCGCCGAACCAACCGGATTGTCCGCGCCTGCTTGTGGCTGAGCATCGGCGCCGCAGGCATTCTGGCCGTCCTGCAGTTCCGCATGGATGAAGCGGCGGTCCAGGCGCTGCTGGTCGCCATCGGTCTGCTGTCGATCGGGGTTGCGGTGCGCGAACTCTATGCCAACAAGACGGCCGAAGCGGAGCTTTCGAAGCAGTATGCCTACATGTACCGAGTGTTTCGGGACGCTCGCCTGAAGCTGGATAGCGCGGACAGTGAGGACAAAAAGCGCGAAATCCTGCGGATCCTCGGCGAAGCGGCGCTCGACGAACACGCCGAGTGGATCCAGCGGCACCGGGAACGGCCGCTGGAGCAGAGCTCATTCTGACGGCAAGGTTGTCTCGCTGGCTGGGATTGACTGAAGCGCCCTGACATCCTGGCCCGCGGGCTGCTGGTACGGTCGCAGATCAAACTCCTGCAGGATCGCCAGCAGGTGATCGAAGAGGTCCGCCTGTATGCCCTCGTACTCATGCCACTGCGTGGTGTTGGTGAAGCAGTAGATCTCGATGGCGATCCCCTCGGCTCCGGGCTGCAGCTGTCGCACCAGAAGCGTCATATTTTGATGAATTTTATTGTGATTTTTTAGATAGTTATAAACATAAGCTCGAAACGTTCCGAGATTGGTGAGGCGACGAAGATTCACATCGTCAGCGGTGGGACGCGCAAGTCCGCTGTTGTATTGCTCAAGCGCCTGCTGTTTTTCCTCGATGTACTCGCTCAGCAGCGCAAACCGCCGGAAATGCTGAATCTCGGTTTCTGTCAAGAAGCGCACGGAGGTCATATCCAACAGCAGCGAACGCTTGATGCGGCGACCGCCGGACCGCGACATTCCGCGCCAGTTTCGAAAGGAGTCTGAAATGAGCTTGTGCGTCGGTATGGTAGTGATCGTTTTGTCCCAGTTCTGTACCCGAACCGTGTGCAGCTCAACGTCGATCACGTCCCCGTCCGCGTTGTACTTCGGCATTTCGATCCAATCACCAACGCGCACCATGTCCAGACTCGCGAGCTGGATACTCGCCACAAACGACAGGATGGTGTCTCGAAAGACCAGCAGCAGTACCGCTGTCAGCGCGCCGAGGCCGGACAGCAGGATCAGCGGCGACTTGTCCAGGATGGCTGAAATCACAAGGATGGCGCCGATGCAGAAAAGGACAATCTGGGTCACCTGCACATAGCCCTTGATCGGATGCAGATGGGCCTTGGGGCGGCGATCGTAGATGGCGTTCAGCGCGTTGAGGGCAGCGCTCACCGCCAGCACCACCAGCAGTGCTATCAATGCGGTAGCCACATTCTGGATGCCCCGCGTGACGGTTTCACTTAGGTGGGGCACGAGCGGGGCCCCGAGATAGATCACGATCGGCACCAGCGCCTGGGCCAGCCGAGCCACCACCCGATGCTCAATAATCGTGTCGTCCCACGTGCTCTTACTGGCCTTGGCCAACGCATGGATCGCGCGAGTGATGACACCCTTGGCGATCAGGTCGGCAACCCATGCGGCCAGCAGAAGTGCAGCAAGCCCCAGTGCGGTCAACAGCCAGGGGTTTGCCTGCGCCAGCAGCTCAGTCAGCTGCGTCCACCATTCCTGCATGAGGTTTACATCCGAGGTGCGAAAGAGCCCGAATTCTACGGGTTTTACCCCGGCACAGGGACCCTATTTCCGGCGCGGACGCTCAGTCTTCGTAGAGACGTGGCGGCCTGATCCGCCGAAGGAAGGCGGCGGAGATCAGGGAAATCAGCAGGCCAACCGGGAAAATTTCGAGAAAGGTCATCGGCAGACGAAACAGCGGGCTGGCGTAACGCTCCGACATTTTGTCCATCTCCAGCTTCAGCTCCTCGAGTTCGGTGCCTGTCATCCCGTCAGCCTCACTCTCAGCGATTACGCTCGCTGCGTACTGCTCCATAAACTGATAGTCGCTGGTGTAAAGATAAATCTCCCACACGAAGACATAGATCACGCCGGCAACAATCGCGATGGACGCACCCATGCCCGCTGCGGCCCAGAAGCCGATATAGCCTTCCCGCTGCTGATCCCGGTAGCGCTTGATCCCGACGAACACCAGCGACAGCGCCACCAGCATCACCAGGTATCCCATCCACTCAGCGCCAGCGAGATTCGTATCCGCATCCGCCATGGCGGTACCCGCAACGATCGTCAGGATGACGATGAGTCCGGCGAGACCGCCGTAGATCAATGCGTAGCGTGTCATGTCAGTCGTCCCCAGTTGTGTTGAAGTGGCGCCAAACTAGCGACTGAGCCTGCAGCTGACCATCGCCCAAACGGGTGATGATGGATGGTTCTCGAGTAGCTGGATCGTAAAATCAATGACTTAGGGAATCAGCAGCAGTTTTCGCGCCCGCTGAACCGCCTGCGTGCGCCGCTGAGCATCCAGCTTCTCGAACAGGCGGGACAGATGCGTCTTGACCGTGTTAGGCGACATGCCCAGGTTCCTGGCAATCTCTTTGTTGGTTTGTCCTTCCGCCAGAAGTGCCAGCACTTCACACTCGCGGCGCGTGACGCCAAGCCGCCGGGCGATCTCAAGCGGTGGTGGCGTGGGGCCGGCCGGCGTACGCGTCAGCTTGCGCCCCGCCCAAAGACCGAGCACCGTAAACAGAATCGCAATCACCACCACGTAGGTCTCCCGCGACAGCTGGCGCACGAGGTGCTGGTAGTCCAGCCATTCGAGTGCAAAAGCCCCCAGCGCGAGGACCAGGCCGTAGCCAGCCACCTGGGCCAGGAGTCGTACCGTGTCGCTAGGGCGCTGCTTTGCCATCGCGTCGAACGTAAAACGTCGCCAACGTTATGTCTGCGGCGGCATCAACTCCCGTAGCGCAACCACCGTCGCGGCAACGCCCGAGGTAATCGCGGGTTCCGGATCGATCCGGAACCGAGGAGAGTGATGAGACGGCACCGGCGGCCCGCCGGCCGACTCGATTTCAAAAGCCCGAGCGGGGGTTCCGCCGATTTGGAAGTAGACGCTTGAGATCGGCGGGTCGATAGTGAAGTACGGAAAGTCCTCGCCGCCCATGCCTTGACGATCATAGTTGGTCATCATGTCTTCACCCAGGCTGCGGCGCCAGGCGCCGTTGAGGCGCGCCACCAGCTCCGGGTCATTGATGGTGACCGGCAGCGTTCCCTTATTCTCGACGATCGGCAGACGATCTTCCGGTAGCCCTGCCGCCCTCGCCACGTGTTCCGCCACCCGTCGAATTCCGGCCAGCAGCTTTTCGCGGGTCTCGGGGGTATCAGACCGGACCGTCAGCTCCAGCTTCGCTTCTTCGCTGATCACGTTCCGCTTGTTGCCAGCTCTCAGCACGCCCACGGTGACCACACCCGGTTCGCGCGGCGAAAGCTCACGAGAAACCAGCGTTTGCAGCGCCATAACAATCTGGGCGGCCAACACCACCGGGTCCTTGCCGCGATGGGGGCTGGCGCCATGGGCACCGATGCCTCGCACGGTGACGTCGACGCTATCGACGCCCGAATAAGCCGCCTGGGGCGCAGCGTAAAGTTTTCCGGCCTCAATTTCTGCCGACACATGGAATGCGAGCGCAAAATCGGGTTGGCCGAACCGCTCCCAAAGCCCGTCTTCCATCATCGCTTTAGCGCCAGACTCTTTCCACTCCTCAGCCGGCTGAGCAATCAGCATCAGCGTCCCCGACCAGAGGTTGCGCTGAGTCGCCATTTGCCGCGCCGTGCCGACCAGCGCAGTGATATGCACATCGTGTCCACACGCGTGCATCACGGGGAATTTCTTACCTTCAGAGTTGGCCTTTACGACCTCCGATTTGTAAGGCAGATCGGTTAGCTCGGCGACCGGCAAGGCGTCCATGTCGGCCCGCATCATCACCATCGGCCCCGGACCGTTGCGCAACATCGCAACGACGCCCGTCTGACCAACGCCTTCGGTCACCTCATAACCCAGCTCGCGAAATTCCGCCGCCAGCCGCGCAGCGGTCTCGAATTCGACAAAAGACAGCTCCGGGTTGGCGTGAAAGTGTTTGAACAGCGCGTCAAGATTCTGGCTGTAGTCTTCGGCTACGGCCAGCTGCAGCGCGCCCGGGTCTGCGCCCGTGGGTCCCGCAGTCGCCAGCGCCAGCAGCGCTCCGCCCAGCAGGCTTAACCCACGCTGTACCCTCAATCGAACGCCTTGCGCTGTCGCCTCTCCGCGGGCGGCGCACCGACGCGGCTCACTCATCCGCAACTACCACGCGGGTCATCGTGTCACCCTGCTCGATGGCATCAACGACGTCCTGCCCCTCCAGAACGCGACCGAAGACGGAATGGCGGCCGTCGAGATGCGGACAGGGAACGTGGGTAATAAAGAACTGTGAGCCATTGGTGTTAGGGCCCGCGTTGGCCATCGACAACACGCCTGGGCCATCATGCGTTAGCTCCGAATCGAACTCGTCCTCGAAGCGGTAACCCGGGCCGCCTCGACCCGTGCCCTCCGGGCAGCCGGTCTGAATCATAAAGTCGTTAATTACCCGGTGAAACTTCAGCCCGTCGTAGAAGCCCTGCCCGGCCAGCTTTTCGAAGTTTGCCACCGTGGCCGGTACTTTCTGGTCGTGAAGCTCCAGCCGAATGGTGCCGCGATTCGTTTCGATGGTTGCGGTTTTCAATGTTCAGGTCCCCTGACAGCTCAAATCAGCGAACAAGGTACTCAATTCCTGTGACGGCCGCCACAGGGATACGTTCTGTTACAGGCCGATTGCCTTTGTTTTCCGAACGCCATAAGCGGCTTACCCGGCCTCGCCAAACTCCTTCCCGTAGCTGCCCTTTGGCAGAAAGAAGGAACTGCGAGACATGGACGTCAGCCCCAATCCAAACATTCTTCGCTCAATGGCGCTTTGCCTGACTCTGCTGCTTGGCGCCTGTGCCACAACACCGGAAGGCCACACCATGCTGGCGGCCCGTAAGGCCCCCGATCTGGCCACCGGAGCCGGGTGTAACGCCTTTGGCGTGCTGGAAGACGAAATGCTGGCGGTGCCGACCGAAAAAATTCGCTTTGACGTCCGGGTTGTCAGCCCCGCAAAAATCGCCAAGCAATGCGCCGCCAGCGAGGAAACCGGTTCCGTCTGGGGCTGTTACCACCAGGATACAGGCCAAGCCTTCATTGCCGGCAAAGACTGGCACGTCTACTGGCACGAGTGGTGCCACGCCAAGTTCGGTCCGGCGCACGTCAGCGTTGCCGCCAGCGCCCGGAAGCCCAAAGGCTACCTTCACTACATCGCCAGCAACGCTGCGCCCTGACCCAAGGTTCATATCGTCGAATCCATGGAAAGGGGGACTCGCTGGCTAGCGGGTCCGTCTCCGCGAGCAGCACCCGATCCCCGCAAGGGCTCAATGTGGCCCTATGAAATGAAAGTCTGCAGGGCCGCCGCGTAGGCCGCTTTACCGCCAGACGCAAACGCCGAGGAAAACCGTTAGAACCCGCCGCCCTCTCCTCGCTCAGCGTCAGTCATGTGAAGCCACGGGAAGATTCCCCTGGGGAGAGCCACGCTACGCGAGCAAAACAAGCAGATTCATTGCTGGAACAAAGCTATGATTCGGCCATGCCGGCCCTCGATCTCTGATGACTTCTCCATGATTCTTGGACAGCGCGTTGTCGTTGTGCTGCCCGCGTACAACGCGGCGCAGACGCTCGCCCAGACCTATCAGGAGATCCCTGGTGGGTTGGTAGATCAAGTGGTGCTGGTGGACGACGCCAGCGGTGACCAAACTCTGGAAATCGCGCGGGAGCTCGGCATCCAGGAGGTGGTTCGACATGAACGCAATCGGGGCTATGGGGGTAACCAGAAAACCTGTTACGCCCGGGCTGGCGAACTAGGTGCAGACATCGTCATTATGTTGCATCCAGACTACCAGTACACGCCGAAGCTGATTCCAGCTATGGCGGGCATGATCGCCAGCGGAGTCTACGACGTCGTTCTCGCCTCGCGCATTCTCGGTAAGGGTGCTCGGTCCGGTGGAATGCCGCTCTACAAATACGTCGCAAACCGATGCCTGACCCTGATCCAAAACATTCTGGTCGGCCAAAAACTGTCTGAATACCACACCGGCTACCGGGCCTTTTCCGGGGAAGTACTCGAATCGCTGAAGCTCGATCGAAATTCGGATGACTTCGTCTTCGACAACGAAATGCTCTCTCAGACCATCTACCACGGCTATCGCATCGGTGAAATCAGCTGTCCGACGCGCTATTTCGAAGAAGCCTCCTCGATTTCGCTAGGGCCCGCCCTGCGCTACGGATTTGGCGTGCTGCGAGTGAGCCTGCAACACTTTCTACAGCGCACAAGGTTGGCCAGATTCTCCAGATATGAGTAGGCACCGCTGGCTCATCGCCTGGGGATTGACGCTGATCGCCGGCATTGCGCTGCGCGTTTACCAGATCGGTGATCAGATCATCGCTGACGATGAGTGGCATGCACTCAGGATGGTCTCGCTGTTTGGTTATTCCGAAATCTTTACGACCTTCGGGGTGGCTGATCACTGCATACCGCTCACGCTCCTGTACGAATGGCTGTCCCGAATCGGCGGGCTCAGCGAATGGGCAATGCGCGCTCCACTGATGGTTGCGGGTGTCAGCGCAATCGTTCTGATTCCTATCGTTTTCCGACCTTGGCTTAACGCCAAAGAGCGCTGGCTCCTGGGGGCCATGATCGCGTTGTGGCCCATTCTCATCTACTACAGCCGCACGGCTCGACCTTACGCGCTGCTGTTTTTGCTGGCGGGCGCGGCGATCCCGCTGGCCTATCAATGGTGGTATGAGAAAAAGCGGAAATCGGGTGTGTTTTACGGCGTGGGCGTTGTTCTTGCCGGGTGGATGAATCCGTTGAGTCTGGCCCTCGGTCTGAGCCCGCTATTGTGGTTTTCAGGGTCGGCCATCCGGAGCGCGATCGTCATGCGACAGCGGGCCCCGATGCTGAGGCTGCTGCAATTTGGACTGCCCGTTGCCGCGTCGCTGGCCTTGCTGATCGGTCCGCCGCTGTTCAATGACTGGAGCGCGCTGACCGGCAAGGCGGGAACCGACCAAGCAGGCCTCGAGACCGTTATCGTTTTTTGGCAGCTGTTTTCCGGCTCTCGCGGATGGCCCGTCGCCGTCGTTGTCCTGGTGCTGACGGCGGTGGGATCTTTCGAGCTTGCCAAGCGAGACCCGCGATTCCTGGGTTTTCTCAGCTTTTGCGTATCGTTAGCGGCCATAACGGTCTGGCTTACCGAAGCTGCCTGGATCAATCACGCTCTGGTTCTCGCCAGATACCTGCTGCCAACGCTGGCAATCGTTCTCGCGCTGGCGGCCCTTGGGTGCTACCGGGTCTTGGGGCTAATCGGAACGTCGAAGGTTCCTCAGGCTGCGCTGGCGGGATTGCTGGTGTTCGCTCATTGGGTGGCCGGACCGGTCCCGGAAGTCTACGCCGGGCGTAATCAGTTTACGGGTCACATGCGGTACCAGTTTGACTACGTACTAGAGCGCAACCCCTACAACGTGCTCGAAACCATCGAGCTGAATCCGGTGTTTTTCAAAGTCGCCGAGGACTTCGCCCCTGGCGACACCACCGTCATTTTGGCTCCGTGGTTTCATGAATGGCATTTCAATCTGGCGTATCGCTTCCAGCACGTCCATCGTCAACCGATGAAAATGGCGTTTGTTCAGGGTCTGTGCGCAGACGATCGGGCCGGTGAGTTTCCACCCGATACCAGCGGTCTCGACTTTCGTCATTTCACCCATCTGTCGGCCATGCTCCGGGAACCCGTTGCCGGTGCCGTACTGACTCTCAGACGCAGCAAACCCTACTGGGCGCCTGAAACGCGCTGGCCAGAAAACTGGGAGGTGTGTTTGTCGAAAGTTGAGGGTGCGCTGGGCGCTCCCTGGTATCAGGACGCTGAGTTTATCGCCTATCGAATCGATGCAGGTTAAGGCCACATCACGCCTAGCCTTATGGCGGCTGTTGACTAGCAGGCTGTTGAAAAAAGCCATCGATGGCTTTTTCAACGACGCCAAGTGAAAAGTGCGATTTCCACTTGGCTCACATTTTCAATGGCTTACAGCCATCAAAAATGCCGGCACATCCTTGTGCCGGTCGCAGCGCGTCGAAAAACTCCGTTTTTTAACACGCTGCTAGTTGGGGCTTGCCGGCGGGTCAACGCGAGGTGGTTCGGCCAGCGGATCGCGCTGCTCAATGGGGGTGACTTCGATGAAGAACAGCGGCACGTCCACCGGTGAGGCCACAAACGCCGCCAACTCAAGCTGGCAGTTGAGCGGCCGCGGCATGGTCCGGCGTGCAAGCACCACCGCTGAGGCTTCCGCCAGGGTCAGACTGTTGTCCAGGTCGTCTGACGCCTCTCGCAGCGACGCCTCGATGTCATCATGCGCCAGCACAAAACTGGCTCCCGGCTCCAGCGTTCCGCTGAGCGGGATCTCCGCGCGCGGTCGAACCGATTCAGGCGGATAGATTTCCAGGTAGTAACCCACCGCGTCCATATCGATGGTCGCCGCAGAGCTGTTGACCAGACGCAGCGCGCCCCTGCCCTCCTCCTGCACCAGAAGATCGGCGATCACCAGGTCGTTCTGACTGACGCGACACGCTCGATTGCCGCTTACCGAAGCGGCTGACTCCCAGCCTGCGGCCGAGAAAGGGTCCAGCTCAAAGGCGTCTCGATCGCACAAGGCGGGGCTTCGTCCGAGCGCGGCCTGTGACGCCGACGCGTCAAACAAGGGGCTTGATACCTCCGCTTGCTCGCTGACGGCCCCGACCGAGTCGACGACAAAACCGCTCAGGTATTCGTGTGTTCCGAGCAACCGCTGCATCTTGTGCTCAGCGGGGCTGGGGGCGCCGGTGCCCGCCACGCGGTTACGGGAACCGCGAAAAGCCGCGGCCGTCAGGGCCTCGGCGCACTCGCAGTCCGGCGTCGCCGCGGGTCGGTGAAGATCGAGATAGTCGCCTGGCGCCACGCTCAGGTGATCCACCACCTGCTGTGCGTCACTGGCCAGGGACGACCCTCGCCCCGCGACCAGGAATCCACCGCCGGGCGCGATCTCGCCAATCAGAGGTACCGTCACGGCGGTCCCCAGCTGATCGCGATAAACGATCCCAATTCGGTAGCCCTGAGCAGCCAGGTCGACCGTGTCGCTGGAGTGATTCACGAGCCAGACGTGTCCCGCTCCACTGGCGTCGGCGCTGAATTCGCGCACGAGCAGCGCCCCATTTTCATCACTGTCGCACCGGTGTGCTGGCGGCTCGTTACCCGGCTGGGCCGACCGCCAGTTTTCGGCCGGGTCAAAGCGGTTGTTGTCGTCCGCATCCGCCCGGCACGATTCGGGCAGGCGTTGGAAGGTCTGTGTGCCCCGGAAGTCGGGACTGGGCAGCCAGTCGGGATGATCGCTCCCGCCGCGTTCGCCGATCGTGTCGAGCGCCAGCGTCTGGGTCTGCAGCGCTTCGACGCCCGCCAGCACAATGGCGTCCGCGAGCTGCGGCGCGGCGGCGGTGCCGGCTTCTACGGCTGCGGCCATACAGCTGCACGTCTGCACAAGCTCGATCGGCCGCTGCGGACTGGAAAATCGGATGCGCTGGTCGAGCTGGCTCCGAGCCCAGCCGCTGCTTGCACCGCAGCCGCAGCCGTCGGCGGTACCGACTGCGGTCACCACATCCGTGGCGCTCCCGGGCCTGCGGGTCACAGCCACGGCGACCGCCGCCTGAGCGGCGTTGCAGTCGCCCCAAGCGCTCGCCACGGCCTGCGCCGCTCGCGCCGGCTCAAAACCTTGTTCCAAAAGATCGGCGGTGACCTCACCTGGATCGCGCTGCTCTTCGAACGCCTGATCAACGAAGGTCATCAGAATCGAGCGGTCCTGCGCGTGCGCAATGGTGGCGCCAGCCACCAGCGCCAGGGCAATGGCCGCGATCCGCAGCAGGATTCCGCTACGCCAACGGCAAGTCTTACGGCCGGCGGAAAGACAGAGTGCGGTGTCAGTATCCATCAGCTTAGTGTAAACAAATTCTCTTAAGCACAGGAATTACGGGCAAAAAGTTCACATTTGATGCGGCTGAAACTGCTCCATCGCCGTCAGCTCCAGCGGGCCCGGCCGGGGGCCGGTACTCGCCAGGCGTCGCTGCGGCCACGCGACTAACGCAGCTGGTTCAAGTGGCTGGCTGAAAAAGAACCCCTGGACATCCTTAAAGCCCAACGATCGAACGAGGTGCCAGTCCTCCACCGTCTCGATGCCCTCCGCCACCGTATTGAGCCGGAACTGTCTCGCGAGCTCAACGCAGTGGCGCAAAATAGCGGTGAGCTCCCCACTTGCGGCGGCGCCGGCGACAAACTGGCGATCCACCTTGAGTTCCGTAAACGGCAGCGTTCGGAGGCGTTCCAGGCTCGAAAAACCGGTGCCGTAGTCGTCGACGGAGAGCCGAAACCCCTGCAGCCGGAGCCGGTTGAGGGTCTCGATGGCCGCCCGCGGCTCGCCGAAGCCCTGTGTCTCGGTGATCTCCAGCACCACGGTGTCCGGCGCCACGTCAAACTCACGTGCCAGCTCGACAAACCGATTGGTTAGGGCCAGCGACGTCAGCTGACCGCTGCCGACGTTGACCGCCGCGGAAACGGCGAAACCTGCCTGCGCAAGGGCCTGCTGTGCGGTCAAGACTTGCCTCAGCATCTCGAGCAGGAACGCGTCCGACAGCGGCGAGATCTCCACCTGCGGCATAAAGAGCGCTGGCGGAATGAGACCAAATTCGGGATGAATCCAGCGAGCGAGGGCCTCGATCCCGGTGATCTGCTGCGTATGGGCATCAACGATGGGATGAAATCTGGCCCGTAGCTCACCCTCGGTCAGCGCCCGCTCAAAATCGTTGAGGTCGAATTGAAAATTGCCGGTACGCGCCGGGGGGATAAACAGCGGCTCGTCCGACGGCTGTGCCATCGCCATCAGCTTGTGCAGAGAAAAAGGTTTGCGCAGCGTTCCGCTGACGTCCAGGCCGCTCAGTCGAGCCTGGGTCTCAGCCGTATCGAGGAGCCGCCCCTCGTTGCCGCTCATCAAAATGATGCGCCCGCTAAAGCCCATTTGGGCCAGATGCGACAGCACCATGAAACCGTCGCCGTCGGGCAGCACCAGGTCGCAGACCACCAGATCGAAGCTCACGGGATCCAGTCCGTCGAGCAGCGCGATGGCGTTGCCGCAGCGCCGCACGAGCCGAACTTCCGCGAAACCGCTGAATTCGAGGGCCTTGGCCACAATGTCGCCAAGCCGGGTGTCGTTTTCGACGACCAGGGCCTTCAGGTTTTCCTTTCCTCGACCGATAAAAGAATCTGTATCGCGCACCTCGGTGTGCTCCTGATCCAAGATGAGATCAGTTTGCACCAGCCTTCTTACCGTAGCTTGGCAAAGTGCATTCGAGATGAAACAAAGGGTAACGACCTTCGGACCTATGAATCAGACGGCCTCGATCGCCTCTTTCAGGCAGGACTGTACGCCGACTACCGGAGACGCCGCCGGCGACCATGCGGAGCCAGTGGCCGACATTCTGGTGGTCGATGACGTCATGGCCAACCTGTCGCTGCTGGTAGACATCCTTAAAGAGGAAGGCTACCGGGTTCGTCCGGTTGCCAGCGGCCGAGAGGCCTTGCGAGCCGCCGCGGCCCAGCCGCCGGATATGGTTCTCCTGGACATCGACATGCCCGAGATGGATGGTTTTGAGGTCTGCAAAGCCCTGAAAGCGGCCGCTGAGACTCAGCATGTGCCGGTGATTTTCCTGAGTGCATTCGCCAGACCCAGCGACAAGGTCGCAGCGTTCAGCGCCGGCGGGGTCGATTACGTTACCAAGCCGTTCCAGATCGAAGAGGTGGTTCAGCGGGTAGCGACCCACCTGCACCTGGAGTCGCTCAAGGCCTGCCTCGAGGATCAGAATCGAGAGCTTCACGCGCGAAATCGCGAACTCGAGCAAATCCGCAAGACTCAGGCCAACCTTGTTCATATGATCGTCCACGACCTCAGATCACCGCTGGCCGGTGTGCTGGGGTATCTCGAGCTCCTGCAGATCGGCGGTGCGGACAGCCTGTCCGAAGAGATCCTGGCGGATGTAGGGCGGGCCGTTGAGGCCTGCAACAGCGCCAATGACCTCGTGTCATGCCTGCTGGATATCGCGCGCCTCGAATCGGCTGCGATGCCCATGGACATCGCGCCGCTAGATCTCGGACGAAGCGCCGACGCGTCGCTCAACAGCCAGCACAGCATCAAGGGAAAACGCACCCTGAAACTGCATCAGGGTGATCGTCCGGTGATGGTCAATGCCGACGCCGGCCTGGTGCACCGGGTGCTGGTCAACCTGCTCCATAATGCGATCAAAGCGACCGGAGAGGACGACCGAATTGATCTGGATATCAGCCAGGACGGTGAATTCGCCCGGCTCCAGGTGATCGACACGGGGCGAGGTATACCCGCGGATCGCATCTCGGGGTTGTTTGAGAAATTTGCCCAGGCCGACCAGCGCCGGCGCCATCGCGACGATGGTTTCGGCATCGGCCTGGCGTTTTGCCGACTGGCTGTCGAGGCGCAGGGCGGGTCAATCGGCGTTGAAAGCGAACTCGGCGAAGGCAGCCGATTTTGGTTCACCCTGCCACTGATCGGTGGAGAACAATGAGCGCGGCCCAACTTCAGACCCAGCAAAAACTTCGAGTCTTAACCGCCGACGATGACCTGGCGATCCGCTCGGTGATCGAACGACATTTCACTGCGCGTGGCTTTCAGGTCACCACCGCCGAAGACGGTCTGGTAGCCCTCAACGCGCTCAAGCATGAAGAGTTTGACCTGGCGGTCCTCGATATCAACATGCCGGGCCTGGATGGACTGTCGCTGTGCCGGCACATCCGGGAAAAAGCCGACATGCCGGTGATACTGCTGACCGCCAACGGCGAGGAGACCGACCGGATTGTCGGTCTCGAGCTCGGGGCGGACGACTACATGTGCAAGCCCTTCAGCGTCCGGGAACTCGAGGCCCGCATCAAGTCGGTCATGCGACGCTGCGGCCAGTCCTCCACCGCCACCTCGACGCTGCCCGAGCCGGCCAACGACGAGGTGCGTCAGTTTGGCCATTGGTCGCTCAATCTCTCTCGCCGCGAGCTCTACGACAAAGACGACAATCCGGTTCCGCTAACGGGCGCCGAGTTTCGGTTGCTCGATGCGCTGACCAGCAAACCCAACCGCGTCCTGTCGCGTGATCAGCTCATGAACATGACGCGTGGTCACGACGCCATGCCCTTTGATCGCAGTATCGACGTTCAGATCGGACGGCTGCGGAAAAAGCTGGGCGACTCGGGCAAACAACCCTCGCTGATCAAGACGTTCCGCGGCGAAGGCTACGTGCTGACGGCCTGATCACGTCCGTCCGATGGCGGTCTTTCCCACCCGAAACCAAACCCGAACGGGTTGTATCAATTCGATATTGAGGAGACGTGGGCGATAGCCCCGGACGATCTTCGCGCGCGTGAGAAGCCCGCTAAAGCAAAGAAAATTCAGACTTTTCCGAGGTTCCGCGACGGAGGCGCTTGATTGAGCTGGCCGTCGCTGCCGTAATCCTCGGTACCACCTTCCTGACCATAGAGCACGCGAAGCGCTTCCTGGCGACTCTGCGCCATGGCCGTCATCGATGCACCGTTGATCATATTGCGACGCTTACACTCGGAGAGTGACTCGACAAACTCTTCCCAGTCCGGGGACCCCTCGTGCGCGTTTTTGAGCTCACCCTCGGCAAACTCGATGAGCGATTCCAGCATCACCCGCTTCTGATCGGAAACCGAAGCAAGCTGGCGAAGGTCATCGCCGGCCAGCGCGTCGGACTCCTGTTTCAAGATGCCCAGCAGGTTGTCTACGCTTCGCTGCAGATCTTCCAGACGGGGCACCGGCCGAGCCATCACGGCTGGCCCTTCACGCTGGACTCAGAACGGATCAGCCCTTCGGCGATGCTGCGGGAATCCACCTCGAACGTGCCGTTGGCAATGGCCTCGCGAAGCGCCGCTACCTTTTCGACGTCCACATCGGATTCGGACCGCGCAGATTCCGTTATTTGGCCGATCGCCCGGGCTTCGAGCGTCAAAGACACCTTGTCGCTCACCGTTTGTGAGGACTCAGCACCGCCAGCGGGACTTTTTTCCGCTGATGCCCGATCCGATCGGTCGGAGACCTCGGAAACACTGATATTGGTACCAACAGGGTTAGTAATCATCGTCATTTTCCTTAAAAGACCCTCTCAGGATCGGCAGCTGCAATAAAATCTTTAGGGTTAGTGTACGAATTAGCGGAGTCCGCGCCCAAGCGCGCTCCCGCTTCGCTCAAAGCGCCGTGGTCAGTCCTGACCACACCGTCAGCGGAGACTACACCCTGCACCCGGCGACGGCTGCTGAGGTTCTCCACGCTGATTTGATCACCCAGAGCGCCGGAAGTCAGCGCTTTACCAGCGACTCTCACGCTCAGGTTGCCCGCACGTGCCAGCAGCGTCACCCGATCCCCACGCTTGATGAGCTCCGGTGCACGAAGCATGTTTTGCGTCAGCACCACGCCCGGCGCCAAGGTTCGGCGCAGCTCCAGATCGACAGCCTGAGAGGGGTGCTGGAGAAATCGGCCATTCACCTGACTGATGTCCATCTTCTGCACCATCAGGTCATTTTCGCTCACCCGATCTCCCCGAGAGAGCGGTCCACGACTGACGAGCACCTCCATCCAGACCCTAACCCGGGCCCGGAGGTAAATGGTCCACGGCACCAGGCCGGCGCACCGTACGCCAACGCTCGTATTGCCGAAGCTGCGAGCACCGGGAGCCGTGAATACCTCCAGCGACTCGCTGCAGGCGGCCAGCCGAAGGCGCGGATCGGGCGCCTGAATTTCGACGCTTAGGTTGTCACCAAATTGGCGCCCGCCTTCGCGCTCCAGATAGATTTTGGCTTGCTGAGCAATCGCGGACAGCGAGTGATGTTGTTTTGCCCAGGCCTGGCCAGCCCCCAAACCGCTCGTCAAAATTGCCACGGCGAGGAGTCGGAAAATTGACAAAAGCTCTTCCCTGAGAGGTTTTGGCGTCGTTTTTTTGTCGGTTCGCATGTCAGGCTCCATCCCTGCGTATCGTCACGAGAGACAAGCAGCAATACTCGTGCCAAGAAACGGTCAAGAAGCGGCGATCGATCTTGACTCCTCTTTATACGGCCCCGGAAAGGATCGTTTCGAAGGCTGGTACAAGCCCACCATCGCGCGCCAATAAAAGACACACTGGCGCCGGAGAAAACCCTTTCTTATCGGTTGGCACGCCAATTGCTTTAGCCCTGGCAAGGAAACTTTTGCTGGACTTAAGCCATGCCTTTTTCGCTGGACTCATTGCTAGGCATCCATCCGCAGGCGCTGGAGTTTCGCGCCCGCCGCGCTGAGCTGCTGGCACAAAACCTGGCCAATGCGGAGACCCCGCACTACAAAGCGCGAGATCTGGACTTTGCCACCAGCCTGAAGCAGGCCCAGCCAGCGGGCGAGATGAAGCGAACCCACGAACGGCACTTCAGCGGGAACGACGACAGCCCCATGGCGGACGCTCTGTACCGCATCCCGCTGCATCCGTCCCTGGACGGGAACACGGTGACCGAAGAGTTCGAAAAGTCTGCGTTTTCAGAAAATGCCGTGCGGTATCAGGCCAGCCTGATGTTTCTGACCCGAAAATTTTCTGCGCTGAAAGGCGCCATGAACGATCAGTGAGCTTGGTATGAGTGACGGAACCCTCTTTTCTGTAGCGGCCTCAGCCCTGAACGCCCAGAGCGTCAGGCTGAACACCATCGCCTCCAATATGGCCAACGCCGACGTGGCCGCCAGCTCGGCCGAGGAGACCTTCCGAGCTCGGCTGCCGGTTTTCAAAGCCGAGTCGACCCAGGGTCAACTCGCCGGCGTGCAGGTGGCGGGCATCGTCGAGTCCGATGCGCCGGCCCGCATGCGCTACCAACCCGACCATCCGCAGGCCAATGACGAGGGCTACGTGTTTCTGCCCAACGTCAATCTGATCGAGCAGATGACCGACATGATTTCCGCGTCGCGCAGCTATCAGGCCAACCTGGAAGTCATTACCACCACCAAAGAACTGATGCTGCAGACCCTGCAGCTCGGACAGCGAGGCTGATTATGCTTACCGGCGTTAACGACCTAACCAACATCCTTGGACCCCAGCGCCCGCAGGGCAACGGCGGCAGCGACGGCGAGCTTGGGCAGGAAGAGTACTTTGCCCTGATGGTGGCGCAGTTGCGCAATCAGGACCCCACCTCGCCACAGGATGGCAGCGAATACTTCACCCAGATTGCGCAGTTCGGCACCGTCAACGGTATTACCGAGCTGCAGCAGTCGTTCGACTCTCTCGCCGCGACACTCAACAACAATCAGGCGCTTTCAGCATCGACGCTGATCGATCGCGACGTGTTGCTGCCGGGGGGTTTTGGCTACCTCACCGAGGGTGAGCCCTTCTCGGGCCAGGTGGACCTACCCCAGGGCTCAAGCGCCTTGCGTATCGAAATCACCGATGAGGCTGGCCGCCAAATTCGCGTGCTGAACCTGGGTCAGCAAAGCGCCGGCGGCAACGAATTCACCTGGGATGGGCTGGACGAAAGCGGCAATCCCGCGCCCTCGGGGCGCTACAACGTCACCGCCGAAGCCACCTACGGCAACGAGAGTGTCGCCGTTGAGGTGCTGGTCGCCGGCCGCGTAGAAAGCGTGGCTTTTGGGGGCTTTGCAGGACAAACCGTACTGACCGTGTCGGGGCTTGGGCCAGTGGGCTTGAGCGACGTCCGCGGCATTCAATAACTTAAGCAGGAGATCAAACGTGGCTTTTAACATTGCACTCAGCGGCCTGAATGCCGCCATGGCGGACCTGGACATCACCGGAAACAACATCGCCAATGCCTCAACCAACGGCTTCAAGTCCTCGCGCGGCGAATTTGTTGATCTGCTGGCCTCAGCGGGTTTTGTGATCTCCAGCCTGGACCCGGGTGACGGCGTGCAGCTGGCGGCAGTTCGCCAGCAGTTCAGCCAGGGCAACATCAGCTTTACCGGCAACGCGCTCGACCTGGCGATCAGCGGCGGCGGCTTTTTCTCGGTGCGTGATCCCAACGGCACGGCCGCCTATACCCGGAACGGCACCTTCTCGGTGGATCGTGACGGATTTGTGGTGGCGCCTTCAGGAGCCAGACTGCAGGCCTTCGGCGTCACCGACGCCGCGATTCCAACCTTCAACAGCGCAACCACCAACGACCTGCAGCTGCTGACGACGCAAGGTGCTCCGGGGGCAACGTCGGAAGTCGACCTCGCCCTGAACCTGGATACCATCGACCCGATCCTCGGCCCCGGTGCGATCGACCCGGCTGACGCCGACACGTTCGACTATTCGACCACAATCACCGTCTTCGACTCGCTCGGTGAATCGCATTCGGCCACCGTTTACTTCCGCCAGACGGCGGCATTGACCTGGGATACGCGCCTGGTCATCGACGGCGACAGTGCGCAGACCACGGCGCTGCAAACGCTGAACTTCGACAGCCAGGGGAACCTGACAACGCCCCAGCCGCTGACCTACGGGGCCTTTACGCCCATCAACGGCGCCGACCCGATCAACTTCAATCTGGACCTGACTGACACCACCAACCTGTCAGGCCAGTCGACGGTGACATCCATCGCCCAGAATGGATTTGCCGCCGGCCGGCTGAGCAATATCGACATCGACGAAACCGGCATCGTGTTTGCCCGATTCAGCAACGGCCAGTCCGAACCGCTCGGGCGAATCGCGCTGGCTCGATTCCAGAATCCGCAGGGACTGCGGGCCATCGGCGACACCTCCTGGGTGGAGTCTTTTGCTTCCGGCCCGGCAATCCTGGGCGATCCAGGTGGCGCCGGTCTCGGCCTGATCCAGGGCGGTAGCGTGGAGCAATCCAACGTGAACATATCGGAGGAACTGGTCAATCTGATCAGCGCTCAACGCAACTTCCAGGCCAACGCGCAGGTCATCAGCACGGCTGACGATCTCAACCAGACCCTGCTGAATATCAGGTAATGGATCGTTCGGTCTACATCGCCATGGGTGGCGCGCGGGACGCGATGCGCCTCCACGCCACCCAGGCTCACAACCTGGCCAACAGCCAGACGGTGGGCTTTAAGGCTGATCTGACCCGTGCCGAAAGCCTCCCTCTGAGCGGACCGGGCTTTCAGGATCGGGTGCATGCCGCCCAGACCGGTGAAAAGATGCCGGACCTAAGCCCGGGACTGATCAATCAGACAGGCCGAGACCTGGATATCGCTATCCAGGGTGGAGGCTTTCTGATGGTTCAGGGCGCTGACGGCGGCGAGGTTTACAGCCGCGCCGGCAATCTGCGGGTGGACACCAACGGACTGCTGCTCGACCACGCCGGCCGACCCGTGCTGGGCAACAGCGGCCCGGTCTCTTTGCCACCTTATGAAAAGCTGGAAATCGGCACGGACGGCAGCATCAGCATCCGGGGCGAAGGTGAAGCCGAAGGTCCGCTGAATATCGTCGACCGCCTCCGCCTGACCCGGCCTGATGCACAGGATCTGGTGAAGGATGCGGACGGAACCATACGGCATCGGGACGGCCTGGCGTCAGTCCCGGACGCCTCGGTGGTGGTGGCGTCGGGGGCGCTGGAGGCCAGCAACGTTGAGCCGGTCGGCGTGCTCGTCCAGATGATCGAACTGCAGCGCCAGTTCGAGATGCACATCAAGTTTATCGAAAACAGCGAAGAGAACGATCGCGCGGCCAGCCGCCTGCTGCGGATGCGCTGAGCGCTCTCGGGAGATTTATCATGAACCACGCACTTTGGATCGCCAAAACCGGCCTCGAGGCCCAGCAAACGCGCCTGGCGGTGCAGTCCAACAATCTCGCCAACGCCAACACCACGGGCTTCAAGCGGGCCCGGGCGGTGTTCGAGGACCTGGTCTACCAGAACATCCGGCAAGTTGGGGCCCAGTCGTCGGAGAGCACCCTGCTGCCTTCCGGCCTCTCACTGGGAACCGGCGTACGCACCGTGGCGACCGAGAAACTCTTCAGCCAGGGCAACCTCGTACAAACCGGCAACGCGCTGGATGTCGCCATTCAGGGCCGAGGATTCCTGCAGATCCTACTGCCCGACGGCGCGCAGGCCTACACGCGCGACGGCTCGCTCCAGATCGACGCGGAGGGCGCGCTGGTCACCTCGAGCGGCTATCCGGTGCAACCGGCCATCACCGTGCCCCAGGGGGCAGAGACAGTGACGATTGCCCCAGACGGTACCGTGACCGTCAAAATTGCCGGCCAGGATCAGGCGACTCAGGTCGGCACCCTCCAGATGGCGGATTTCGTCAATCCCACCGGCCTTCAGGCGGTGGGCCAGAACCTGTTTCGCGAGTCGGCCGCCAGCGGCACGCCGCAGACCGGCAACCCGTCCCAGAACGGCCTCGGCGCCCTGCTCCAAGGTTCGCTTGAAACCTCCAACGTCAATTCCGTGGAAGAACTGATCGGCCTGATCGAAACACAGCGGGCCTACGAGATGAACTCCCGAGCGATCGCCACGGCGGACCAGATGCTCGAATACGTGAATAACAACCTATGAAACTGACGCGCCTTCAAACGATCCTCTCAGCCGCGGTCAGCCGCTCCGGAATAGGTCTCGCCGCTGGCGTGGGCCTGCTCCTGGGCGGCTGCGCCGTTGCGCCCCAGCCGGCACCGATGGTGCCGCCGGCCCTGCCCGTCATGCCGATGAGTGCGGCAACCACCAGCGATGGCGCCATCTACAGCGCCACGCCGCGGCTCGTGCTGTTCGAGGACGTCCGGGCGCGCAGCGTCGGCGATGTGCTGACGGTTGTGCTCAGTGAACGCACCAACGCCAGCAAAAGCGCCTCCACGGCCACCGATAAAGAAACGGGCTTTGAACTGTCGCCCGGTCCGCTGTTCGGCACGGACGTCTCCGGCAGCACGCTTGACAGCAGCCAGGACTTCGCCGGCAACGGCTCCAGCAGCCAAAACAACAGCCTGACCGGATCCCTCACGGTGACCGTTGTCGGCGTGCTGGATAACGGGCTACTGGCGATCCAGGGCGAAAAGTGGCTCACGCTGAACCAGGGTAAAGAGTATCTGCGGATCGCCGGTCACGTCCGGGGGGCCGATATCCGAACCGACAACAGCGTGCTGTCGACCCAGATCGCCAACGCGCAGATCACCTATTCAGGCGCCGGCGCGCTCCACGACGCCAATCGCCAGGGCTGGCTGACGCGAATGTTTGCCAGCGTCCTGTCACCGCTTTAAGGAGGAGAGTTCCGTGAGTGTTACCAAATCCGGAACGGGCAGCGTCGGCTGCAGCCTGGCCCAACGACTGCTGCTCGGCCTGGCGCTGGCGCTGAGCGTATGCGCCACCCACGCCGAACAGCGAGTAAAGGACCTGGCCAGCGTAGCGGGGTTCCGCGAGAACCAGCTGATCGGCTACGGCCTGGTAGTAGGCCTGGACGGCACAGGGGACCAGACCGTGCAGTCACCCTTCACCGTGCAGAGCCTGATCAACATGTTGAATCAGCTCGGCGTGGTGATCCCGCCGGGCACCCCACTGCAGCTGAAAAACCTCGCCGCCGTGGCCGTACACGCATCGCTGCCCCCGTTTGCCAAACCGGGGCAGCAGATCGACGTGACCGTTTCCTCGATCGCAAACGCCACCAGCCTTCGCGGTGGCTCGCTCCTGATGACGCCGCTTAAGGGACTCGACGGCAAGGTGTATGCCGTTGCCCAGGGCAGCCTGATCGTCGGCGGCTTCGGCGCCGAGGGCAGCGATGGCTCGTCGATCACTTTCAACGTCCCGAGCGCCGGCCGCATTCCGAGCGGCGCGATGGTCGAACGCGCGGTAGCGAACTCCCGGACACCTGGGTCTCCCCTCAAGCTGAACCTGCATTCGCCGGACTTCACCACGGCTGATCGTTTGGTCAGCGTCATCAACCGACGCTTTCCCGCCATGCCCGCAAGCGCGGCCGATCCGGGGACCGTGATCGTCCAGGCGCCTCAGGATTCCACTGACTACATGCGCTTTGCCGCTGAGCTTGAGAACCTGACGCTCGAGCCCGGTGAACCGGCAGCACGGGTGGTGGTGAACGCCCGCACGGGTACGGTCGTGGTCGGAAGCCACGTCCGTGTGCTCCCGGCAGCCATCACCCACGGAGGCCTCACGGTCACCATCGCCGAATCACCGCAGGTGGTTCAGCCCAATCCCTTTGGCCGAGGCCAGACGGCGGTGCAGCCGCAGTCCGAGGTCACCATCACCGAAACCGAAAGCCGGATGTTCCTGATCGAACCGGGTGCGGCGCTGAGCGATATCGTCGAAGCCATCAACCAGGTTGGCGCAGCTCCGGGTGACGTGGTTGCCATTTTGGAGGCCCTGCGGCAGGCCGGCGCGCTGCGAGCCGAATTCACTGTGATCTAACTATGCAGACGCCCGTGGACAACAAGGCCGGGATGCCGCTGCTCCAGGCGCTCAAGGACCCCGGCTCACAGGGGGTCCCTGGCCAGGCCAATGCTCCCGGCAGCACCGACGACGCAAAGCTGAACGAAGCCGCTACCGCGTTTGAAGGCGCTTTCCTCAAGATTCTGCTGAAGTCGATGCGTCAAACCATCCCTGAAGGCGGACTGTTCGATCGCCAGCAGATGGCAGCGTTCGAGGAGATGCGCGACGGTGCTCTCGCCGACTCGCTGGCCGGCCGCGGCGCCACGGGTATTGCACAAATGGTGGTGGCGCAGCTCGGCGGCAAGCCGCAGCAGCCACAGCCAGCAATCACCCTGACCCAGGGAGTTCGGCCGGCGCAGTCTGTCAACGTCAGCCAGACACCGGAAACTTCGGGAAGCAGCGCAGGGGAACGCCAGCGCTTTGTCGACCAGCTGATGCCAGTGGCCCGGAGAGCGGCCTCAGCCCTCGGCATCGACGCGGCGGTGATCGTCGCGCAGGCCGCACTGGAAACGGGCTGGGGAAAGCACGTTCCCACGCGTGCCGGCGGAGGCACCAGCCACAATTTGTTTGGCGTGAAGGCCAGCGCCGGCTGGCAGGGTCCAACGTCCAGCCAGACCACCACCGAGTTCCTCGGCGGCAAGCTGCGCGAGGTGGTGGCCAGCTTTCGTGCTTACGCCAGTCCTGCGGAAAGCGTCTCAGACTACGTCAATCTGATCCGGTCCTCGGGACGCTACGCCGCCGCGGCCGGCGCCAGCAGCCCCGATGCCTATCTGAAGGCGCTGGAGGACGGTGGCTACGCCACCGACCCGAACTATGCTCGCAAGATCAAAGCCATTCTCGGCGGGCAGGAACTGAGATCAGCTCATGACAATTGAATCCATCGGTCTATCGGCGCTGGCCGCGTTTCAGCGAGCCCTCTCGGTCACGGCCCACAACATCACGAATGCCAACACGCCGGGCTACAGTCGGCAATCCGTGCTGTTCAGCAATCTCCCAGGCAACCTGAGCCCGGTTGGCCCCCTCGGTGGGGGCGTTGAGCTCGCGGCCGTGCGGCGCAGCTTCGACTCGCTGCTCTATAACCAGCTGCGGCAGGCGACCAGCAATTTCACCCAGACTGAGGTGCGCGCTGAGTTGACGACCCTCGTGGACGGTTTCCTGGGCGCCGACGGTTTCGACCTGTCGGCGCCGATCAACGGCTTCTCGTCCGCCTGGCAGGATCTCTCCGTGGACCCGACCTCGGTGGCGGCCCGAACGGCGGTGCTCAGTTCCGCGGGTTCCATCGCCGATCGCTTCAACGTGCTTGATCAACGGCTGAACGACGTCCGCGATGACCTGGGGAACCGGGTGACCGCCTACGCCCGCGAAATCAACAGCCTGTCCAGCCAGATTGCCGACCTCAACCGTCGTATCAACGACCAGCAGCTGGCGGGTGACGGCCCGAACGATCTGCTGGACCTGCGCAACCAGGCCATCCTGCAGCTATCGGAGTTCCTCGACGTGCAGGTGGTCCAGGACGGCGCGTCGCTCAACGTGTCGCTGACCAACGGTTCAGCGGTAGTCACCGGCGTGGAGGTCAACGAGGTCACCGTCGGCCGCTCCAGCTTCGATCCACGACAGATCGAGCTGACGCTGGGGCGTGGCTCAGCTAATCAGCGTCTCACCGCGCAAAACGCCGGCGGTCGGGTCGCGGGCGCCCTGTCCTTCTTGGACGATGTGCTTGATCCTGCGCAAAACGAGCTCGGAAGAGTCGCTATCGCGCTGGCATTTGGCGTCAACGAGCAGCATCAGCGCGGGCTTGATCTCGACGGAAACCTGGGACTGGACCTATTTAACCAGGCTGTGCCGCAGCTGCTGCCAGCCAATAGCAATAGCAATCTGCTCACCGACACCACCAGCGTCTCGTTCGACGATATCACCCAGCTGACCTCCGATGAGTATCAGCTGGATTTTGATGGGGCCACCTGGACACTGACCAATCTGCGCACCGGCAGCCCGGTACCGCTGACGCCCGACGGCGCCGATTTTCTTGCCGACGGCCTGCGGATCAGCGTCGATCCCGGCGCGGCTGCGGGAGACAGCTATCTGATCAGGCCAACCCGACAAGGCGCCAGCGATCTCGCTCTGGGCATCACCGATCCCCGACAACTGGCCGCCGCTGCGGCACTCAACACCAACGCCGATAGTCAAAACCTCGGAAACGGGCAGATCAGCGCGGCCCAGATTCTGGATCCGGCCAACCCGGCACTGCTCAACGATGTCGACATCGTCTTTACCAGTCCGACAACCTATTCGATCAACGGCAGTCCGGATATCGCCTACGTGCCCGGTAGCGACATCGATGTCAACGGGTGGCGGCTCAGCATCAGCGGCAGCCCTGACGCGGGCGACTCATTTACCGTCCGCAACAACATAGGCGGGGTCGGAGACGGCGCCAACGCCAGCTTGCTCGGCGCGGTCGAACGCCTGAATACGCTCGAAAATCAGACGCTATCCGTGCTCGACGCGTATCAACAGCTCGTCTCTTCGGTCGGCGTACAGGCCAATTCCCTCAATGCCGCCACCGTGGTCCAGGGCAAACTGCTCGACGACGCCCAAACCCGGCAAAACAACGCCAGCGGCGTGAATCTCGACGAAGAGGCGATCAACCTGCAGCGATTCCAGCAGGCCTACACCGCCGCGGCGGAGGTTTTCACCGTCGCCAACGAAATCTTTGACACGCTGATCAGGTCGGTGAGATGAACCGGATTTCAACCTCCCAGCTTTTTACCAATACGCTGAGCAGCATCAGCGGCGGTCAGGCTCGCCTGGCGGAGCTCCAGCGAGCCATCGCCAGCGGGAAACAGGTGAATACGGCCGCCGACGATCCGGTCGGCGCAGGACGGATTCTGGAGCTGCGCGCCTTAACCGAACGCATCACGCAGTATTCTCGCAACTCCGACGCCGCCGAAGCGCGCCTGAGCACCACAGAAAACGCCCTGGTCTCAGCATCGGACTCCCTGAACCGGGTCCGTGAGCTGGCGCTGGCGTCGGTGAATGGCATTAATACGCCCAGCACGCTGGAGGCCTACGGACAGGAGGTGTTGAGTCAGCTCGAGTCGCTGATCGCTTTGGCGAACCAGGCTGACGCCAACGGGGAATACCTGTTTTCCGGCACCGCGTCCAACACGCTTCCCTTCACGCTTTCCGGGACGCTGACCTACAACTACTTTGGTAACAGTCAGTCGCGAAGTGTATCCATCTCAGACAATCAAACCGTTGCCATGGGCCTGCCCGGCGACGCAGTGTTTATCGACATCCCCACCGGCAACGGCCGATTTCAGGTGGTAGACGCCGCGGGCAACACCGGCACCGCGGTGGCCGGCGACAGCAGCATCTCCGACCCATCGTTATGGGTCCCGGATGACTACACCCTGACCTTCACCGATCCAACCAACTGGGAGGTGAGAGACAGCGGTGGTGTGCTGGTGCAAACCGGCACCTATTCGGAGCCTGGAACGATCAGCTTTCGCGGGGCGGATCTCTCGTTTATCGGCACACCCGCCGCCGGGGACCAGTTTCTGGTTGAGACCAATACCACCCAGGATATCTTTACAACGCTGGACGAGCTGGGCGCTGCGCTGAACGGCGAAACGCCGCTCACCGAAACCGCGTTGGCCAACCTCCTCAACCGTTCGCTCAACAACATCGACAACGCCTTGGGGGTTAATCAAGATTCACGCGCAACACTGGGCGTCAGGCTGTCGAGTATCGACTCCTATCGCGACCTGAATGCGCGTGACGTGATTCAGGCGCAGACCCTGAGGTCTTCGATCGAAGACCTGGACTATGCCGCGGCGATCAGCGAGTTCGAGTACGAAAGCACCATCTTGGAAGCGGCCCAACAAACCTTTCTGTCGCTACAGAACCTTTCCCTGTTTCGCCTTCTGTAACAGCTGCCCTGCAATTTTTTTCGCTTTGTCAAGCTAGACGTTAAAGCTTTTTTCTCCGGCGCCGTTAACCACCCTGACCGCGAGCTTCGAGGTCGTTAGGTTAAACGCCCTTGTGGGCTCAAATTTGTAATTCGGAGAAATACGATGCCCCAGATTATCAACACCAACGTTGCGTCCCTGAACGCACAGCGGAACCTGAACGCATCCCAGGATGTGTTGAACCGTTCACTGCAGCGCCTGTCTACGGGCCTGCGAATCAACAGCGCCCGAGACGACGCCGCCGGCCTCGCTATCTCCGAGCGCTTCACCAGCCAGATCCGCGGCCTGACGCAGGCTATCCGGAACGCCAACGACGGTATTTCGCTGGCCCAGACCGCTGAAGGCGCGCTGGGACAGACCACGGAAAACCTTCAGCGGATTCGTGAGCTGGCGCTCCAGTCGAGCAACGCCACCAATTCGTCGGAAGACCGCGCAGCGCTGCAGCAGGAAGTGAACGCACTGCAGTCGGAAATCAATCGGGTTGCCGAGACGACTCGATTCAACGGCCAGACTATCCTGGACGGCAACTTCAACCAGCAGTTCTTCCAGGTTGGCGCCAACGTCAACGAAGTGATCGGTGTGACTATCCGGGGCACCAGCGCCACGGACCTGTCCAACAACGCGCTGACCGCCGTGAGTTCAACGAGCGCCAGCCAGGGTACAGGTGCGGTAACGGCCGCCGCCGCAGCGCTGCCGGCAAACAACACGATCGCCGCGCAGACGCTGACCTTTAACACCAGCTCCGGTGCGCAGACGTTGGCGGTCACCGCCGGTGCCACGGCCTCTGAGATCGCTGCTGCGGTCAACAGCAACACCGGGCCCACAGGCGTCTCCGCGACCGCCACGAACTCGGCGACCCTGAGCGGCCTGACGCTTGCCGGGGTTGTGACGTTCCAGCTGGGTTCCAGCGGTGACGCCACGACCACCGTGTCGGCCAACATCACGTCCGCCGCGGATCTGACGAACCTGGCTGACGCCATTAACGACGCCAGTGGATCCACCGGTGTCTCGGCCGAGCTCACCAACAACAACGCGTCGATCGTGCTGACGGACGCCAACGGTGATGACATCGAAATCACCGATTTCACCTCGTCTACCGCGCTGACGGAACTCACGGTCACGGGCGCCGGCAACGCAACCGGTACCGATCTTGTTACCGGCGCAGCCGACAGCACCCGCGTCAGCGGCACGGTCACCTTCAACTCCGCTGAGAACTACTCGGTGCAGTCGAGTGTGGCGGAAACCGCGGGCAGCATCCTGAACGTGGCGGCCAACACAGCTGTCGCCTCAACCGCTTCAACGGTGGCTAACGTTGACATCGGCACGGTTCAGGGTGCGCAGGACGCGCTGGCGATTGTCGACTCTGCGCTGCAGACGATCTCCTCTGAGCGGGCCAGCCTCGGTGCGGTTCAAAACCGCTTTGAGTCTGCAATTGCCAACCTGGCCAGCACGGTGGAAAACGCCTCCGCCGCCAGAAGCCGGATTCGGGACGCAGACTTCGCGACCGAAACCGCAGAACTGACGAAAGGTCAGATTCTGCAGCAGGCCGGTCTGTCGATCCTGAGTCAGGCCAACGCCAACCCACAGAGTGTGCTGGCGCTGCTGCAGTAAGTTTTATAAGCGGCAAGGTGGCCCGGCCTGAGCGCCGGGCCATCCTTTAGATGGCGATAAATGGAAACTGCCATGCAAGTATCCAACGATGACATGACCAAGCTCGTTTCCCGGAACCCGGCCCAGGGCGCCAGCGGCACATCGCCGCCAGGCCCGGCGGCCCCGAAGACCGAACCGAGTGCCCAAAGCGAGCCCCGACAAACAGCGCCACCGCCGCCAGCGGAGACGCTGTTTTCTGCCGTTGAGAACATTAACCAGGTCCTGAAAGCCCAGGAACGGAGCGTGCGTCTCAAGGCGAGCGAGTTTGCCGAAACCGCCGTGATCGAGGTGATCGACAAAGAAACCGATACGGTGATTCGACAGATTCCGGCTGAGTCGACCATGAAGCTGGCCGAATACTGGTCGCAAAATGGTCTGCTCGCTGACGGCTCACTCATCAGCCTGTCGGTCGACGAAACGGCATGACCTTTGCAGCATTCTCTGACAACCACCGCGGGCGACAGTTTGCCGGCGGTCAAGCGCACCATTGAGTCAGGGAGCTAAGCATGTCCATTTCATCTCTAGGCGTCGGATCAGGAATCGATCTGCAGGGTCTGCTGGACCAGCTGGTAGCCGCTGAACGTGGCCCCACGCAGCAGCGTCTGGCGATCCGGGAGGCCGGTCTTCAGGCCGAGTTCTCCGCCTTCGGCAACCTGACGTCAGCCGTTCAGTCACTGCGTGACGCGGCGGAAAAACTCACGGAGCTGACGCCGGGTAAATCGGCGGTCGTTTCGGGCGCCATCGAAGCCCTGACCGCGAGCGCCGACGAAACCGCAGCGCTCGGGAGTTACACAGTTCAGGTGGATCAGCTGGCGACCCAGCAAAGTCTCGCTACCACCGCCTTTGCCTCCAGCGACACGCTGGTGGGTTCGGGCTCGATCACCATCGCCCTTGGCACCACCGACTACGATTCGGTTGGCGACGTTTACAACGGCTTTACCGCCGACGCCGGGCGCACCCCGGTCACTATTGAAATCGGACCCGGCGACCAGAGCCTGTCCGCCGTTCGAGACACCATCAACGAAGCCAACGCCGGGGTTACCGCGTCGATTGTGACGGACGTCAACGGCCCGCGCCTGGTCCTGAGCTCCAACAGCAGCGGCGCTGAGAGCACGCTGGAAATCACCGTTGCGGACAACGACGGTAACAACACCGACACGTCGGGACTCTCGGCGCTCGCCTTTAACGCCGCGGCCACGAACCTCGAGCAGACGGTCGCCGGGCAGGACGCCGCCTTCTCGGTTAACGGCCTGTCCCTGAGCGCCGCCAGCAACACCGGCATTACCGCCGTGGAGGGCCTGACGCTCAACCTCGAGACCGTCAGCACATCTGCCGCCGTGATCAAGGTGGCCAATCGGGAGTCGGACATCACGTCGGCCTTAAATGATTTTGCCGAAGCCTACAACGGTCTGGTGAGCCTCAACGGCCAGCTCGCCTCCTTCGATCCCGAAAGCGGCCAGTCGGGCACGCTCTTTGGCGACACCACGCTGCGGGGCTTGATCAACAGCCTGCGCACGGGCCTGAGCGTATCGGGCAGCTTCAGCGGCCTCGGCGCTGACTCACTGCTCGAGATGGGCCTGACCACCGCCGAGGACGGGACCCTGAGCGTCGACAACGACGCGCTACAGGCTTTTATCGGCGATGACTTTAACGCGGCGCTGAGCCGCCTGACCGACGTGAGTGACGCCTATCTCAAGCGCACTGACCCCTATATCAACGGTGACGGGCTCATCAACGTTCGCACCGACGGCATCCAGACGCGGCTGGACGATATCGCCGACGAGCGGGTTGCGCTCGACCGGCGGATCGAAGCCATTGAACAACGTTTGACGCGTCAGTTCGCCAACCTGGACACGCTGCTGTCGAACCTGAGAACGACTAGCCAGTTCGTGACCAACCAGCTCAGCAACCTCAACATCAACCAGTCGGACTCTTAAGGTAACTGTGATGAATCTTCAATTTGCCCTCGAAAGCTACCGCCAGGCGGGACCCGTCAGCGAAGTGGAAACCGCCAGCCGGTTTCGACTGATCCAGATCCTGATGGAACATACGATGAAGCAGCTCGCCGTTGCCTGCGCGATCACCGACGGCGGTGATGCCGTGAAGCGTCGTGAGGCCCTGGGCAAAGCCATCGACGGCGTCGAAACGCTTCGCCAGAGCCTCAGCGAGGATCACCAGGATGAGGAGCTCGGGCAGCGGCTCGACGCGCTGTACAGCCATATGACAGAGGAACTGGTGCGATCCAATTTGGATATGAGCCCCGGCCGGATCCAGCACGTCCAAACGCTGCTCAGCACGCTGAAATCAGCGTGGGACCAGCTGCCGGCCAACCGTCCGAGCGACGTGAACCTGGATGCCTATTTCTCATGAACTATGAACAGGCACAGGGCCAGCTGATGGCGCTCTCAGGATCGCTGCGAGAAGCCGCCGACCGGCAGCAGTGGCAGCTGGTGTCCGAGCTGCACGGACGACTTCAGCTCCAGCTGCAGGACCTCTTTGGCCAGCCGGAACTGCCGGCGGACGGCCGCCCTGCCCGGCTGCTCAATCATATCCAGCAGCTGAGCGAGGATCTGGCGGTGAGCGTCAAGGAGACCCGCGACATCTGCGCGGCTGAACTCGACCAACGTCGGCGCCGGCGTCGGGGCATGTCCCTCTACCAGGAGACCGCCCAGGAATCAGCCTGACCGTCCGCTGGACCCTCTGCCCGCCAGCCCGGTCTGACCTCCCGCCGGCGCTTAATCCCTTTCGAGTACCAACCTCAGGGGCAATACCCTACTGTTCCCTCATCAGCCAGAATTTTGACCCACGGCTGACAAGTTTCTGACACTTCCCTTCGACGCCCTCCCAGCGCTTCGACAAAAAACCAGCAGCAGCAACACTTTTAACCACTTTTGTGGATCCGACCATTTTCGGCACGGTACTTGCTCTAATTCCTGCGTTAGCGGTTTAACTCAAGGAAATACGAGCGCCATGACTCCGGTCGACAACCAGGCAATCAGCAGCGTGCTGGCCCAGATGCGGCAGGTGGCCCAAGGCGGTCTGGTCCAGAACGCGCCCAGCGTCACCCCACAGCAGGAGGTTGCACCGAGCGATTTCGCGCAGATGGTGAATGGGGCGTTAGAAGGCGTATCGCGGGTCCAGGCTGAAGCCGGCGCCAAGGCCGACGCCTTCGAGCGCGGCGACCCGAACGCCAATCTTGCCGAGGTCATGGTCGCGCTGGAAAAGGCCAGCGTCTCGTTCGAAGGAGTTACGCAGGTTCGCAATCGACTGGTAGCGGCCTACCAGGAAATCATGAATATGCCGGTCTAAGCCGGAAGTCGGACTGAAGCGAGCCCTCAATGACACGCCAGAAGCAAAGTAAAGGAGTGACCTGACATCATGGCGGAGAGTGATTCCCTGGCGGTGGCCAACGCCGACAGCAACAGCCTGGCTGCAGCCTGGAGCGGGTTCGAACGCCTGCCCGGGCTGCGCCAGGCTGCGCTGATTGTGCTGCTGGCCGGTTCCCTGGCGCTGGCCGGTGCTGGGGTGCTGTGGAGCCAGCAGCCGGATTACACCCTGCTGCTGGGCAACGTTCCCGACTCGCAGAAAGCGGAAGTGATCGACGCGCTGAGTCGAAACGGCATCAAGCACCGGCTCGACCTCGGCAGCGGCAGCATTCTGGTGCCGCAGGCGGACGTGCACACCGCGCGCCTGCGCCTGGCGGCGGACAACCTGCTGAACAACAGCGCCGGCGGCACCGGCTACGAGCTGCTCGATCAGGATGTCGGGTTCACGATGACTCAGCGCAGCGAAGACTCCCGCCACCAGCGTGCCCTCGAAGGTGAGCTGGCGCGTTCAATTAATTCCCTCAGCATGGTCCAGTCGGCGCGGGTCCACATGGCCCTGGCGCGGCCCAGCGCGTTTTTGCGCGACCGGCGCCAGTCTTCCGCCTCAGTCATTGTGCACCTTTACGACGGCAAGAGCCTAAGCGAGCGCGACGTGCGGGGCATTGTCCACGTGGTGGCCGCCAGCGTTGCCGATATGGAACCGGCGCGGGTCACAGTTGTTGACCAGAACGGCCGCCTGCTGACCAAAGACGTGGAGCAGGAGGAGTTCTCCAGCGACAGCGAGCGCCTCGACTACACCCAGCGGCTCGAACAGCGCTACATGGACCGCATCCTCGACATCGTTACCCCTGTGATCGGTTCCAACGGCGTACATGCCCAGGTAGTTGCGGAGGTGGACTTTACCCGCAGCGAACAGACCGAGGAACGGTTCGATCCGGAAACCATCGCGCTGCGCAGTGAACAAACCAATGAATCCACCACCAGCGAGATGGAAGCTCAAGGGATTCCCGGTGCGCTGAGCAACCAGCCGCCGCCGGCCGCCGAGATTGGCGCCGACGACCCGGCGGCACAGAACCCGGCTACCCCAACCCAATCGAACAAGACGGCGAATCGAAACTTCGAGGTGGATCGTCAGGTCAGCCACACGCAGTACGCCCCTGGCGGCCTGCAGCGTTTGTCGGTTGCCGTAGTGGTTGACCACATGCGCAGCATCGACGAAGAGGGTGCCGTCACCCTGACGCCACGATCCGAGGATGAAATGGCGCGGATTCAGGCGCTCGTCGAGAAAGCGGTCGGCTTTGACGCGCAGCGCGGCGACACGGTGGAGGTTGCCAACGTCGCCTTTTATCAGCCGCCGGAGGCTGAGCCCGCGGTCGCGGCCCCGATCTGGGAACAGCCGTGGCTGTGGCAGATGGGGAAGCAGTTGCTGGCGCCTCTCGGCGTGGTGCTGCTCCTCCTGACGATCTTCCGGCCAACCTTCCGGAACCTGTCCACGGCTCCAGCTCTGCCCGAGCCGAAGCCCATCGAGACCGCCGAAGACCAAAACGCGCTGGCCCATCTGGACTCCAACCAGATGAACCAGATGGTCGGCCAGTCGCGGAGCATCGTGGCCGAGGATCCGGCCCGCGCGGCGCAGGTGGTATCTGAGTGGCTGGCCGACCCGGCATGAGCGAAGAGCTGACAGGCCCCAAACGCGCTGCCGTCCTGCTGATGTCCATCGGCGAGGAGGCCGCGTCGCGGATCCTGAAGCATATCGACAGCAAAGAGGTACAGCTGGTCAGCCAAGCCATCGGGGAACTGGAAAAAGTCTCCTGGCAGAACGTTCAGGAGGTGAACACCGGGTTTCAGGAGGAAGTGGCAGAGGAAACCGCCTTCCGGATCAAAGCCCCGGACTTCACGCGAAAGATGCTCACCGACTCGCTCGGCGAAGAACAGGCCAACGTGGTCCTGGACCGCATCGGCAACAACGGCCGGTCGGCCCGGATCGAAGCCCTGCGCTGGATCGATCCAAAAGATCTGGCGGACATGATCAAGCTGGAAAACCCTCAGGTCATCGCCACGGTGCTTGCCCTGATCGATCCGGAGGACTGCGGCGAAGTGGTCTCGGAGCTCGATCCGGAAATCGCTAAGGAAGCCGTCGGACGGATCGCTCGAATCAAGGAGGTTCCCCCGTCAGCGATGGCACATCTTAAAGACATGCTGGACGAGAAAGGTCTGGCGACCAGCGGCGGCATGGGTTCGGCAATCGAGCTGAAGGGAATCAACCACGCCGCCGATATTATCAATAGCGTCGACTCCGAGCTGGAGGAGATGCTGATGGAATCGCTGCGTGAAGACGACGCCGACCTGGCCGAACAGGTGGAGAACCTCCTGTTCGTGTTCGAGAACCTGAACTCGCTGGACGACCGCGGGTTCCAGAAGCTGCTGCGCGAGGTTCCTCAGGACCTGATGATTCCGGCCCTGAAGGGTGTTGCACCGGCGCTGCGGGAACGTTTCTTCGGCAACATGTCGAAGCGTGCAGCAGAGATGCTGCGTGATGATTTGGAGGTCTCTGGCCCGATGAAGGTCAGCGACGTGGAAGTTGCACAAAAGGAAATCCTGACCGTGGCCATGCGGCTGGCGGATGAGGGCACCATCAACCTGGGTGGTAAAGGAGCTGAGGAATATGTTTAAGGAACTCCGGGTGAGCCAGATCATGCCCGTTGGGCAATACGATGCGGCGAACTCAGCCCCCATT
Organism: Pseudomonadota bacterium; assembly: GCA_039033415.1. Taxonomy (NCBI): domain Bacteria; kingdom Pseudomonadati; phylum Pseudomonadota; species Pseudomonadota bacterium. The sequence continues at coordinate 191,022 of JBCCCR010000009.1, forward strand.
CCGTTGACGCAGCTCGCGTCGGGCTCGAGCTTTAAGACCGTACCGATCGGCCGAACGCCCTGGCCATCGTCCGACGATTTGAAGGTTCTGTTCGATAAGGCTGAACAGGAGGGTTACGCCCTGGGACTGCAAAAAGCCAAGGAACAGGTGGAGGGTGAACGCCGGCGGGACGCCGTTGCGGTACGCCACCTCCTTGAAGGCCTGACCCGCCCCTACGAAGACATTAACGAGCAGCTGCTCGCGACGCTTGTGGAGCTGGCGCTGCAAACCGGTGCGGCGCTGGCACGCCGGGAGCTGACCGCCGATCCGCAGGCGCTGCAGGCCGTGATCACCGAGGCGCTTGGAGCTCTGCCTCAACCGGAGGACGCCGCAGAGTTAAGCCTTCATCCTGAAGACGCAGCGCTCGTTGAGCAACAGCTGAAGCTCGAGCTGCCGGGTCTGACGATTGTCCCCGATTCCTCGCTGCAGCGCGGCGACTGTGAGCTGCGGGCCGGCGCCAGCACCGTCGATGCAAGGCTCCAGACAAGGCTTGAAAAGCTGCTGGAATCTACCCTCGGTCAATCGGCGCCAAGGCGTTCGACCCGGGACAACCCGTCACAGAGCCAACCCTGACATGCTGCAGACCCGCACCGTCGACCAGTGGCTGGACCAGCTCAACGCCTGTCGTGCCGGCCTTAACGGGGTCAACACGTTCAGCGTCAGCGGTCGCCTGCGGCGCTCGGTGGGGATGACGCTGGAGGCGGAGGGTATCCACGTACCCATCGGCGTTCGCTGCCGCATCCTGAATCCGGGGCTGGATATCGAAGCGGAGGTCGTCGGCTTTGACAACGACCGCACTTTCCTCATTCCGCTGGCCGACAGCCAGGGCATCCGGCCCGGCGCCCGGGTGGTGCCGGTGCTGACCGAAGCACGCACCGCGGTGGGCGAGCGCCTGCTGGGCCGGGTTATCGACGGTCTGGGCCGGCCGCTGGACGGCCGGGGTGAGCTCCGCGCCGAGGAATGGGTAACGCCCTCCGAAAGCGCGGATAACCCGCTGGAGCGAGCCCCGGTCAATCGACCGCTAGACGTCGGCGTGCAGTCGATCAATACATTTACCACCATCGGCCAGGGCCAGCGAATCGGACTGTTTGCTGGCAGTGGCGTCGGCAAAAGCGTCCTGCTGGGCATGGTCACGCGTTTTACGTCCGCAGACGTTGTGGTGGTTGGCCTGATCGGCGAACGAGGCCGCGAAGTGCAGGAGTTTATCCACAACATCTTGGGGCCGCAGGCCCAGGCGCGGTCGGTGATTGTCGCCAGTCCGGCTGATACAAGCCCGGTGCACCGTATTCATGCCGCCGAACGCGCGACCACCATCGCTCGGCATTTTCGGGATCAGGGCAAGAACGTGCTGCTGCTGATGGACTCGCTGACGCGCTACGCGCAGGCCCACCGCGAGATTGCGCTGGCGGTCGGTGAACCGCCGGCAACCAAAGGTTACACCGCCTCGGTCTTCGCCCGGCTTTCCGAACTCGTCGAACGGGCGGGCAACGGTCCCGGCGAAGGCTCACTGACCGCCGTTTATACGGTGCTCGTAGACGGAGACGACCATAATGATCCGGTGGCCGACAGCGCTCGATCGTTTCTGGATGGCCACATTGTGCTCAGCCGCGCCCTGGCCGAGGCCGGGATCTATCCGGCGCTCGACGTCGAGCGCTCGATCAGCCGGGTCATGCCGGCGGTCACCAGCGGTGAACACCGCCGCCTAACGGCCCGGTTTCTTCGCCTGTACGCCACCTACGAACAGAACAAAGACCTGATTACGGTTGGCGCCTATTCCGCTGGCAGCGACCCGCTGGTTGATGAGGCCATCGCTCGGCGACCGGAAATGCTGGAGTTCCTTCGCCAGGAGATGGAAGCCAACGTCAGCTTCGATGATGGTTTGGCAGCGCTCAGCGCCCTATTTCCGGAGGCCGAAGAATGAATCGCACCAAGCGCATACAGCGGATCGTCGAACTCAAAAAGCTCGAAGAAATGCTGGCGGCGCGCGAGGTCCAGCATGCGCAGCAGCAGCTGGCCCGAGGACAGCAGGTTCACGAAGAGCTGCTGAACTACAACCAGCATTACGAGAATCTCGGCCAGCGTGAGGGGGCTCGCAAAGACGCGGCGTCCTGGAGCCGGCAGCGGCAGTTCTCGGAACAGCTCGGCAAGGCGATTACCCAGCAGCGCGACGCAATCACGCGGCAATCGCAGGAACTTGAGCTCAATCGAATGAACTGGCGCGAAAAGCGGTCACGCTCACTGGCGACCGAAGCGCTTCTGGAAAAGGTTCAGCAGGTAGAGAACCAACGCCTGGAACGCACCAGCGCCAAAGAGCATGACGAACTTGCCCAGCACAACCTGAGGTACCGAACCCCATGAGCGAAAGCCTTGCCCAGAACGTCCCGGCCCTGGCCGATTTTTTTGCCGGCCGCGCTGCCGCCGCAGGCGCGTCGTCACAGTCCCAGGCCGGACCCAAGCAGAGCGAATCATCGACGGGCTTCTCCGATCTGCTCACCAACAAGCCCCGCACCCTGCCCGGGGACGAAGCTTCCGGCGGTGGTGTCCTGATCGCGGAGGTTGACCCTCAGCAGCCGGTCCTCGTGACGCCATTTTGGCCGGGAACCAGTGGTGGGCAACCCATGGCCCCGCCATCGGTGACGGGGCATGCCGAGCGCATCGCCGTCGACAACCGATTGATCAACGGCTTGGCCAACGGAACGCTCGTGTCGGCGGGCGAAAACGGCCCGCGGATCGAAACCCTTGCAACCAATTTTCGAAGCCTCCCCAGCGAAGCAGGGACGGCCATTCAGGGCCCAGGGACGGGCCAGGCGCCAGCGACTGGCCCAACTCTGGGCGCCGGGGACGACGCTTCGCCTTTGCTGCTGACCACGCTAAGCGCTGAGGCAGGCCAGCCAAAACCGCTGGTCGAGGAAACAACTCTGCCGCTGCCGGGCAGCCTGACGCGGTCAACGACGGCGGCCTCGGTTCAACCTGCCGTGCCGACGAATGCCGGGCCCGGCGGCAGCTCGGAGAAACCGGGTCGCACGGGTCCACTCATCGACAGCCAAAGCGGCAGCGGCCTGCTGGCGAATCAGACCCATTCGACCACCACCCAGACATCGGTCAAGGCCCCGGAGGGGCAGCCCCTCGCGGGTTTTCAGCCGAACGCGTCTGCATCCCTGTTCGCCGCAACGACGCTGGGGGCGGCATCGGCGATCGGCGACGGCCTGTTTACGCTACGACGCGGCGCCGTTGAGCTCACCGGCAACCCGCCGCCCGCGCCGGCTTCCAGCGTAAACCCGACGGCGACGCCGGCGGTCAATACGGCACCCGCCGAGCTGAGCACCGCCCTGTCGACAGACCGCAGCAACGTTCAAACGACGCCGGTCGTCCAGGTGGCCGACCAGGTGAAGATGATGGTCAAGGGGGAGCAGCGCGAAGCCCAGCTCCAGCTCCATCCCCGCGAACTCGGCGCGGTCAACATCCGCATCGCGCTGAATGCTGACCAGGCGAGCGTGTCCATCGAGGCCAGCAATCCGGACCTGTACCGCGAACTCTCCAGCGCCCTGCCCAGGCTGCGGCAGCTGTTTATGGAAGAAGGTATGGGGATGGCCCAGCTTGCTCTGGATATGGGCCAGTCGCAGCAGCAGGAGCAGCAAGCGCTCGCTCAGGAAGCCCAACTTACCGGCCCGTCCACTCCTGAGCAGAGCCCCAATGCTGTCGAGGCTGCTGCGCCGGTCATTGTTAGAAAGAACCCCGACGACGAGCGTTCGCTGGACCTCTACGCTTAAGGGGCTGCGGCCCCGCTGACGGAGTATTGACTCCCGTCGTCATTATTCCGACACCCGCCAGGAAAACTACATAAAAATCATGTAGTTAAGTTTTGGCATCATATTTGCTTTTCTGTTCTCACAAAAGATTTACCTGAGGACAGAAACATGCCGGACCAAGCCATCGAACTCGACAGCGGCGCCGCACCACCCGCCGCAGGCCCGGGCAAGCTGCTGACCATCTTAGTCGGCGCCAACCTTCTGATCACGGTCGCCATGGTCGCCATGCTGGTGCTCAAGGTCGGCCCGTTCGACCTGACGCCGCCGATGGAAGGTGAGGAAATGGCTGAAGAGATGGAGGAGGAACTGCCGCCTCCCATCTACGAATCCATGGACAAGCCGGTAGTGGTCAACTTCCGCTCCGGCAACAAGGAACGCTACCTGCAGCTGGTCGCTCAGTTTCTCACCCGCTCAGACGAGACGGTGCTGGAGATCCGCAACCACATGCCGGCGATTGTTGACGGCATCTACCGTCAGCTCGGCCAAACCCAGTTCGGTGAGCTGCAGACGCTGGAAGGCCGCGAGGCGCTGCGGATGAGCGTGCTTAAGCTCACTCAGGAGATCCTCGAGAAACACACCGGCGAGCCGGGCGTCGAAGAAGTCTTTTTCACCACGTTCGTGTTTCAGTGACATGAGCAGCGAGGAAATCCTCAGCCAGGAAGAGATCGACGCGCTGCTCGACAAAGCCGACTCCGTCGCTAAGAAAAAGATTCGGGACGGCTTAACGGACGAGGTCAGCAGCTACGATATCTTCAATCCGCCGGCGATTAAGACCAGCGGACTGCCGGACGTTGAGCCACTTGTCGACCGCCTGATCGAGCGGCTGCCTCCCAGCCTCGAGCCACCGCTGTCCAAAATCTGTTCGGTGGTCAGCGGTCCCCAGCCCGAGCTGATGGAATACAGCGAATTTCGGCAAACCATCGAAAGCCCAACCGCCATGCTCAGCATCGCCTTACGCCAGGCCCAAGAAGGCCTCCTGGTGACCGTTTGCCGAAACGCCGCCCAGTCCATGGTCGGAGCGCTTTTCGGTGGCAGCGGCAAGCCAACCAATCGCGACTATCTTTCCCGGATCGAGCACCGGATTTCCCAGAAATTTCTGGAAACGGTGATGGCCGTGCTGGGTCGTAGGGAGGGCACGGGTGTTGAGGCTCGGTTCGACTTTCAAACCAACCCGGTTGCCCTGCCCGGCCCGTCCGACGAAACCACGCTAGCGGTTCTGCGGCTGAACCTGGCCATCGGCGACGGCGGCGGCGAGCTTTGCCTGGCAGCTGCACCGGAGGTCTTCAGCGATCTCCTCGGCAAGCCGGCCGATCCCGGCACATCCGACGAAGCCTGGAAGGAGCAGATCGCCTACGCCACCACCGAGGCTCGCGTCACGCTGTCCGCCCGAGCCGCTGAGGTATCGCTCGGCATCGGTGACCTGCTACGGGTGGCCCCTGGCGACTTCATTCCGGTTGATATCGATCAAAACGTGGTCCTGTGTGCCAACGGCCAGCCGCTGCTGCGAGGCCTGCTGGGCGTCTCGGGATCCATGAACGCCGTCCACATCCTGGGTCCGGTGGCCAAACCGTCCAACGACATTCCACGCCTTGAACAAAGAGCAAACCCTCATGAGTAACGACCAGACCACGGAAGCCGGCCCCGACGAGGGTGCGGAGAACATGCCACCCCCGCAGCCGGACCTGCCCGATATCGGCACCACCCGGGATGCGGTGTCCCTCGACAATCTCGAGCTTATCCTCGACGTTAACGTCACCCTGTCGGTACAGGTCGGCACCACCCGGATCGCGATTCGGGACCTCCTGCAGATGAGTCAGGGTTCGGTCCTCGAACTCGACCAGCCGGCGGGTATGCCCATGGACGTGCTGGTCAACGGCACCCCAATTGCCCACGGTGAGGTGGTGATGGTGAACGACCGGGTGGGAATCCGGCTCACCGATGTCATCAGCCCCCGGGAACGTATCCGGAGCATCAACTGACGTGAACGTCACGGAGATGCTGCCGCAGCTGTTGAGCGCCCTTCTGCTTGTGTTGGGCCTGATGGGCGCACTGGCCTGGCTGGCGCGGCGGATGCGACTGCCCCACCTGGCCGGCAACCGGGAGTCGGCGCTGCAGCTACGCAGTTCCATGAACCTGGGGCAGCGGGAAAAGCTTGTGGTGGTTCAGTTTGAGGGTGAGCAGATCCTGCTTGGCGTGACGGCCAGCTCGATCAACCGCTTGGCCAGCACGCCCGCAGGACCGGCGGCCGTGGAGATCAAGCCGGAGGCAGCGGCGTGAATCTCTCCCGAATCTTGAGCCTTCTTGGGCTGTTGATCCTGACGACCGGCACCGCTTTCGGTCAGGCTGAGCCTGGTCTACCCGCGGTGGTCGCCTCACCCGCCGAGGGTGGCACCACGGAGTATTCGGTCACCCTGCAGCTGCTGCTGATGATGACCGCGCTGACGCTCCTGCCGTCGGCACTGATCATGCTCACGCCGTTTACCCGCATCATCATCATCCTCGCGATTCTTCGCCAGGGTATTGGCCTTGCGCAGACGCCCAACAATCAGATTCTGATCGGGTTGGCGCTATTCATCACAGTATTTGTGATGGCGCCGGTGTTAAGCGAGATCAACAGCAATGCGCTGTCGCCGTATCTCGACCAGGAAATCTCTTTTCAGGAGGCCCTGGCCGCCGGCCGTGAACCGGTGCGGCTGTTTATGCAGGATCAGGTGCGCGAAGCGGACGTGGAACTCTTTTCTCGCATGCGCGGGCCGCTGCCGGTGTCTGCGGATACGCCGATACCGATGAGCGTACTAATTCCGGCCTACATCACCAGCGAACTCAAGACCGCCTTTCAGATCGGCTTTCTGCTCCTGCTCCCCTTTCTGGTCATCGACCTGGTAGTGGCCAGCGTCCTGATGTCCATGGGGATGGTCATGCTGTCCCCGCTGGTGATCTCCCTGCCCTTCAAGCTGATGCTGTTTGTGATGGTCGACGGCTGGACCCTGATCCTTGGCACCCTAGCCTCCAGCTTCCTGCTCGGAGGCCCGCCGTGACGCCCGAGACCCTGGTCGACGTGGGCCGTCACGCGCTGGTGACGACCATGCTGGTGGCCTCGCCGATCCTGCTGGTGGCACTCTGTGTCGGCCTGGCGATCGGCGTGCTCCAGGCTGCAACCCAGATTCAGGAGATGACCCTGAGCTTCATCCCGAAGCTGTTCGCCGTGCTGGTGACCACCGCCGTCATGGGGCACTGGATGCTGACCGTCCTGGTTGAGTACATGCGCCAGCTGGTCACGAGCATCCCGACACTGCTGGGATGATATCGATGCCGCTCATCCTGCCCTTCGACCTGGCCGCGCTGAATCTCGAAGGGCTTGTCGTGACCTACCTGCTGGCGTTGACGCGGGTCAGCGCCCTGCTGATGGCAACGCCGGTTTTTCGTTCCACCGGCGTGCCCTCACGAATCCGGCTGTTGCTGGCGGTCACCGTGGCCGCGCTGACCGTCGGCACCCTGCCCCCCGGCTATGAAGTCCCCACCTTCGGCTTTAGTCTCATCCCGATCGCCCTGTGGGAGATGGCGCTCGGCCTGGCCATGGGGCTGTGTATCCAGATGGTGTTCGCCGCTCTCACGATTGCGGGCGAATGTGTTGCGGTTGGCATGGGCCTGGGTTTTGCCACGATTGTTGACCCCCAGAACGGCGCCTCGGTGCCGACCATGAGTCAACAGTTTGTGCTGCTCGGCACGATGTTGTTTGTTGCCATCAACGGCCACCTGGTGGCGCTCAACATGGTTCACGACAGCTTTGTGATGCTCCCACCGGGTAGCCAGGGCAACCTGAGCGGGGGCGCAACGCCGCTGCTGGAGTGGGCCATGGCCATGTACGCCAACGCCCTGCGCCTGGCGCTGCCCGTGATTGCCGCCATGCTCCTGACCAACCTGGCCTTTGGCGTGATCACACGGGCCGCCCCTCAGCTCAACGTTTTTGCCGTGGGATTTCCGCTGATGATGCTGATCGGCATGGCGGCCGTCATGATCAACATCGGGACGCTGCTGGACGCCACCGCCAGTCTGTTTGAACAGGCATTTGAGGCGGCCGGCAAGCTGTTTTCGGGAGCTCAAGGATGAGCGAACAAAACGACAATTCCCAGGAACGTAATCTACCCCCAACACCCAAACGCCTGGCGGACGCGCGCAAGAAGGGACAGGTCGCTCGTTCCCGGGAGCTCAATACGCTGCTGATCACCCTCGGCGGCGGCGGGATCATCTGGCTGTTTGGCCCCAGCGCCATCCAGCAGATTGCCAGCTATTCCAGCAACCTCTTTGTCTGGGCCAGCGGTAGCGCGCTTCGCCAGGGTCTGACCGAGGGTCCCGCACAGTTCAGCGAGGCCATGGCCGTGGCGCGCGACTCAGCGCTCAGCGCCGTGCTGCCGATCCTGGTGGGTCTGACCGTCCTTGCGCTCGCCGGACCCCTGATGACCGGCGGGATGATTTTCCGCCTTGCCGGCGCCGCGCCCAAGGCCTCCAACATCAACCCTGGAAAAGGCCTGAAGCGCATGTTCAGCGTGCGGGCCCTGGTCGAGCTGGGCAAAGCCATCTTAAAGTTTGTCCTCGTCGGCGCCGTCGGCATCGTCGCGTTTCGCTTCATGTCGGCCGATCTGATGATGCTGGGCCGGCAGGACATCTCGCAGGCCCTCGAAAGCACCGGCGGCATGCTCCTGGGCTTTTTTCTGATTGTCTGCCTGTCCCTGCTGGTCATCGCGGCCATCGACGTGCCGTTTCAGCTCTTCCAGCACTTCAAGAAGCTGAAGATGAGCCATCAGGAGCTCCGCGATGAGCACAAAGACACGGAAGGCCGACCGGAGGTCAAGCAGCGGATCCGCTCGCTGCAGATGCAGGCCGCTACCCGGCGCCTGGAGCAGGCGCTCGAGGAGGCGACCGTGGTGGTCACCAACCCGACCCACTACGCGGTGGCCCTCAAGTATGACGAAGGACTTCCGGCTCCAGTTGTCCTGGCGCGGGGCGCGGGCGTCATCGCTGAACAGATTCGGACCCTCGCCGCCGAACGCAGGCTGCCCGTGGTTTCCGCACCGCCCCTGGCGCGATCCTTGTTCTTCTCGGTGAAGGAGGGAGAGATGGTGCCGGCAGAGCTGTTCCGCGTGGTCGCGAAGGTCATCATCTACGTGATGCAGCTGGCGGAAACGCCCGGACTGCGGCCGCCGAAGATCAGTGACGAAGACATCCCCGAGAAGCTCAGGCGTGAGGCTCGATGAACGCGCTCACCCAGGTCCGATCCTTTATTGCTCAGGGAGTCGCCATCCCGGTCGCGCTCATCACGATTATGGTCCTGATGGTGGTGCCGGTTCCCACGCTGGTGCTGGACCTGCTGTTCACGTTCAACATCGCGCTCGGTCTGCTGGTGCTGATGATCACCGTCTACTCAACGAGGCCCCTCGATTTTGGGGTTTTCCCCAGCCTGCTGCTGATCGCCACGCTGCTGCGCTTGAGCCTCAATATTGCCTCAACCCGAATCGTCCTGATGAACGGGCACAACGGCGACGCGGCGGCCGGCCAGGTGATTCAAGCGTTTGGCAACTTTGTCGCCGGGGGCAACTACACCGTCGGCTTTGTCGTGTTTGTGATTCTCGTCCTGATCAACTTTGTCGTGGTGACCAAAGGCGCCGGAAGGGTCTCAGAGGTCAGCGCCCGCTTTACCCTCGACGCCATGCCCGGCAAACAGATGGCGATCGACGCCGATCTGAACGCCGGCCTCCTCGACCAGGAACAGGCGCGCGCCCGTCGCCAGGAGATCGCTCAGGAGGCGGATTTCTACGGCTCGATGGACGGTGCCAGCAAATTTGTCCGGGGCGACGCGATCGCGGGCGTGTTCATCCTGCTGATCAATCTGATTGGCGGCATTGTGATCGGCGCGACGACCCATGATTTAGACCTGGGAACCGCGCTGCAGCGCTACGGGCTGTTGACGATCGGAGACGGCCTCGCCGCCCAGCTCCCTTCCCTGCTGCTGTCGACCGCCACCGCCATCCTGGTCACCCGCGCGTCGGCCCCGTCGTCCATGGGCGAGCAGTTCTCCAACCAGGTCCTCGGCAGCAGCCAGTCCATGTTTGTTGTGGCCGGCATCCTGGCGATTCTCGGTCTGATCCCCGGCATGCCGACCATGGTCTTCCTGGTCCTGGCCCTGGCGGTCTGTGGAGCCGCGTGGCAGACCCGCCGACAGCGCGCGCGCCAGGCCCTCGAAGCGGAAAAAGCGTCAGAACCGGAACCCTTACCGCCGGCTGAACTGAGCTGGGACGACATCGAGCGCCCCGACATCCTCGGTATCGAGGTGGGCTACAAGCTGATACCCCTGCTGGACAGCGGCAAGGGTGGACCGCTGCTGTCCCGTATCAAGGGCATTCGAAAGAAGCTCTCCAAGGAGCTTGGCTTTCTCATCCAGCCGGTGCACATACGCGACAACCTCGAGCTGGCGCCCTCAGCTTATCGGGTGCGCGTCCTCGGCGTGCCGGTCGCCGAAGCGGAGATCATTCACGACCGCCACTTTGCCATCAATCCCGGCGACGCCACGCTCCCGATTGAAGGGGTGGCGGCTCGCGATCCAGCCTTCAACCTCGACGGCTATTGGATCGACGCTAGCCGCGTCCAGGAGGTTCAGGCGCTTGGCTACACCGTCGTGGATGCCCCCACCGTCATCGCCACGCATCTCAGCCGCATCATCTTCGATCACGCGTCGAACCTCATGGGTTTTGAAGAGGCCCAGATGCTGCTCGACCGATTGGCTGAGCATGCGCCGAAACTCGCCGAAGATCTGGTCCCCGGTGCCCTGCCGATGTTTGTGGTGGTGAAGGTGCTGAAGAACCTTCTGGCGGAGCGGGTGGCGATCAAGGACATGCGGACCATCGCCGAAGCTTTGACGGAAAACGCGCCCAGCAGTCAAGATCCCGGCGCTTTGACTGAAGCCGTCCGCGCCGCATTGGGCCGTGCCATCTGCCAAAAAATCAATGGTTTGGAACCTGAACTTGATCTAATTACTCTCGAAACAAATCTGGAACGGATCTTGCTTGAGTCAATAACAGGTGGTGCCGCGGGTAGCGCTGCACCAGAACCGGAACTGACTGAGAAGCTGCAAACCATGATTCGATCCGCCGCCGAAAACCAGGAGCGCAAGGGCCAACCCGCGGTCCTGGTGGTGTCTCCAGCCCTGCGCCAGTGGATGTCGCGACTGCTGAGACCCGTGATGCCCAGCCTGCATGTGCTGTCCTTCCAGGAAATTCCGGACGATAAGCGGATCCGCATCGTGACCAATATCGGCTCTGCGCAGGCGGCGCTGGGGGCTGGCGCATGAAGCTGAAACGGTATTTTGGCCCAGACGCCCGCACCGTCATGCGGCAAATCAAGCGTGAGCAGGGAGGCGATGCGATCATCATCTCCTGCAACGCCGCCGGCGACGGTACCGAAATCGTCACGCAGATTAAGGACGGCCCGGATCCGGCGCAGGCTGCCGCCAACGCCGTGATGAGCGCTGCACCGGCTCCGTCTGGCGGGAACGACCTCGCCCTGGCGGAGATGGAGTCTATGCGTCGCGAGCTACGCAGCATGCACGGCCTGCTCGATGAGAGCCTGTCCCAGCTGGCCGGTCGAGATCTAGCTCAGCGTGAGCCGATTGCCGCCGCCTGTTCCGGGTATCTAACCAGCTGCGGTATCAGCCGGAGCGTCAGCGAGAGTCTGCTCAAGAACCTTGAGGAAGGCGGCATACGGGCAACCTGGCACG